>NZ_JBKKBJ010000173.1:0-21045 GCF_046714055.1 Methyloglobulus sp.
GAAGTCCACCCGCGTCAACCGACCCCAAACCAACGGCAAGGCGGAACGGGTCATCCGCACCTTGATGGACATGTGGCACCGCCATGTCGAGCTGATGCGCTTCATTAACTCCTACAACACGGCCAAACCCCATAGGTTTGAATAACGCCACCCCTTATGAAATACTTACCGCTTATTTTAATCAACCCATCTGTAAACAACCCTGAGATTTCTTACACCTAAACCTTACCATTGGGCAGCGAAGCCAGAGACTATTTTGGCAAAAATCGACAAAGCTAAAGATATGTTGAAGACGTTACACTAGGTTGAACAAATGGCTATTGTTTGGCTTGCCTTAAAGACATCATCAACAATTCACGGAATGTTAACTGTGGATGTTTTTGAAGGGCAGAATTTACAGCCAAGAGACCAATCTCAAACAAACATTGAGCTAGGAACTCGCGATCAGCATACGTTAAACGAAGAGTTGTATGCTGTTGCAATTGGTCAATAAAGACATCGTTGATTTCAACTTTCATAAATCCACCGTAGCCAAAACGTACTATCAGGTTATGTACATCAAGTATTATCAAGGCTTTGTGTAACTTTGTATTGCTGTGCTAAACGTTGCAAGGCATTGATTTTAAATTAATATTTTAAGCTATATAAGCTTTGTAAGAGGATAGTTAGTTAAACAAAGGCGGCGTCATACCGGCAGGGATTGGCGGCGAGGATTCCATCATCTTCCGCACTTCCTCCATCCATGGAGGTTGCCGGTATCCAGGCTACAAGGATGTAGACTTCAGCAAGCCATCCTTGGCTTCTGGGTTCCGGCAATCCCTGCCGGAACGACGGAATGCAGGTAAGTGATATAAATTGGCTGGTTAATCAGGAAAAAACTTGCGCCTTCATCCTGTCACCTTGTACCTTATGTACGGTTCTATTATTCGGGAATTAATGTGTTTGAAATCATAAAAAGCGGCGGTTGGATGATGTTTCCCATCATTTTGAGTTCGATTATTGCGATGGCTATCGTCGGCGAACGTTTTTGGTCGTTACGGAAGCAGAAAATTTTGCCGCCCGAATTACTTCCCCAGGTACGGAAGCTGTACATTGAAAACAAGATGGATGAGCCTACGCTGCGTCGTTTAAAAATTAGTTCACCGCTGGGTTATGTCCTCGCGGCTGGCCTTGCCAATAGCAGCCACGGCAGGCGAGTCATGAAGGATTGTATGGAAGAAGCTGGCCGCAAGGTTGCACATGATCTGGAGCGTTTTCTTAATGCGCTGGGCACAATTGCCGCGGTGGGCCCGTTGCTGGGTTTATTGGGTACCGTGTTCGGCATGATCGAAATATTTTCATCCATGATGAAGCATGGCGCTGGCGATCCCAGTTCTTTGGCGGGAGGGATTTCGGTGGCATTAATCACAACAGCAGCCGGATTGACGGTTGCAATTCCCAGTTTGATTTTTCATCGTTATTTCGAACGCTTGGTGGATGAATATGTTGTCAGCATGGAAGAAGAAGCGTTAAAACTAATCGACATACTGCACGGTGATCGTGATGAGGTATCCTAATGAAATTCCAACGCAAAAGAAGGGAAAGGGTTGATATTACATTGATTTCAATGATTGATGTGCTGTTTGTGCTGTTACTTTTCTTCATGGTCTCGACCACTTTTAACCGACATACCGAAGTGAAAATCAAACTTCCTGAAGCCAGTGGCGCTGAAGCTGATAACCATCCTAAAAGTGTCACTGTAACCATTGACACTAAAGGTGTTTATTATCTGATGGGGAGCGATGAGCAGAGCCGTAAATTACCCGACCAGAACCGGGAAACATTAACGCGTGAATTGACAAGACTAGTTTCACAAGATAAAGACTTACCATTCATCATCAGTGCCGATGCAAAAACACCCCACCAATCGGTGATGACCGTGCTGGATGTTGCCGGGCAAGTCGGTTTCAGCCATATCACTTTCGCCACGAAAGAGCCTAATACCGAGGAATGAAAAAAACACTGGCTCGCTGGGCGGTGGATATTTGGTATAAGGACGCGTTTCTTGGCATCCTGCTATTGCCGTTTGCTTATATTTTTTCAGATCTGGTGAGGATCAGAAGGTTCTTATACCGCAAGGGCGTGTTAAAAAGCCACTCCTTGCCTGTTCCGATTATCGTCGTCGGCAATATTACGGTGGGCGGCACAGGTAAGACACCTTTAATCATCTGGTTGGCAGACCTGCTAACAAAATCCGGTTACAAACCGGGCATTATCAGCAGAGGCTACGGTGGAAAATCCGAAACCTGGCCGCAATCTGTGAATGAAAACGCCGATGTCAATAAAGTAGGGGATGAAGCCTTATTGATTGCGAAACAAACCCGTTTACCTGTGGTAGTCGGCCCGTCACGTGTCGATTCCGCAAAAAGATTGCTGGACGGATTCGATTGCAATGTGGTGTTATCTGATGACGGCTTACAGCATTACAGACTGAATCGAGATATTGAAATCGCCGTAATAGACGGCGAACGGCGTTTCGGTAACGGTTACTGCTTGCCTGCAGGCCCTTTGCGGGAGCCGATTGAACGATTAAGCAGTGTTGATTTCATGGTTGTGAATGGCGAAAAATACGCAGACCATGAATTTTCTATGCAGCTAGTTGGCGATATGGCTGTTAATCTATGTACTGGCGAACAAAAACCATTGCAAGCATTTCAAGGGATGGACTGCCATGCCTTAGCGGGAATAGGGAATCCAGAACGGTTTTTTAAATTGCTCGAATCCGCTGGCTTGTCGTGTACAACACACAGTTTTCCCGATCATTTTCAATTTGAAAGCAGCGATATTGAATTTGGCGATAACAAACCCGTGCTAATGACCGAAAAGGATGCGGTAAAATGCACCCGCTTTGCCGGACAAAACCATTGGCATCTGCCAGTGAAAGCCGTTCCTGAACCCGCTTTTGGGCAACAATTTTTAGACTTACTACTTGAATCCAAGCTCAAAAAACATGATAGATAAAAAATTACTCGATATTTTGGCCTGTCCACTCTGCAAAAGTCGCCTGATCTATGACAAGGTAAATCAGGAACTCATTTGCAGGGCTGACCGTTTGGCATTTCCGATCCGTGACGACATACCCGTGATGCTGGAGGACGAAGCCCGAAAATTAACGACCGAAGAAGTTGATGCCTTATACAAATGACGCTACGCTTTAAGGTCGTTATTCCCGCCCGCTATGCCTCCACCCGCTTGCCGGGCAAGCCGCTGCTGAATATTGCCGGTAAACCCATGATTGCCCATGTCTGTGCAAGGGCGCAACAGGCGGGCGCGGAAGAAGTCGTAGTTGCCACCGATGATGACCGGATTTTGCAAACAGTCTCCGATCTGGGTATACGGGCAGTCATGACGCGACCGGACCATCAAAGCGGTACCGAAAGGATTACAGAAGTAGTGGAGCGTTGCGGTTGGGCTGGACATGAAATCATCGTTAATTTACAAGGCGATGAACCCCTGATTCCACCTGAAACGATTCAAGAACTTGCGGCGGTTTTGGCAAGTCAACAGCAAGCGGGTATAGCGACACTGGCGGCTAAAATCGTCGATCACGAAGAAATATTCAATCCCAATGCAGTGAAAGTGGTTCTGAACAAGGTCGGATATGCGTTGTATTTCAGCCGTGCGCCCATTCCCTGGGATAGGGACGGTTTTGCCCAGCAGGCCAAGCAAGTTTCGGGAAAGATGCCCTATTACCGACATATCGGCATGTATGCTTACACCGTCGATTTTCTCAAACGCTACTGTCTGTGGAAACCTTCATTACTGGAATCGGTTGAATCTTTGGAACAACTCCGCATCCTTTGGCACGGTGAGGCAATCAGGGTTAAGGTTGTTGATAAAACTCCGGTTGCTGGGGTTGATACGGAGGAGGATTTGGTGAGAGTTGAGGGGTTAATGGGATTGGAGTCTTGTAGGACGCAATAGCGGTAGCGTATTGCACCCTCTCGTTGTGCGTTACCGAATTGGCAGCCAACCGTAGGGGCAACCCTCGTGGTTGCCCTAAAGCGATGCCAATTGAACGATAAAACTAGGCACAAAGGGCAGGCACAAGGCCCCCTACACAATCAAACATCTGCATTGCCAATCTTTTCCAGGCTTCACGGCTGATTTAACCACTCACTTTAGAGACTAAATGGGTTTGTAACCCCGTCCAGCAGGAGCAATCCATTCTCATATCCCTGAACAATTCAATCAATCGTCTCCACCCAACGGCAACGTTCATTGACCATTTTTGACGTTCTGGTGTTACCAATACCCTTGGCAATCAAGGCCACAACCCGGTCGTCGGTGTCGTAGCCGATATGGGCTTCCAATGGGTTGGCGACCTTGCCGAAACTGAACGCATTGTCCTGCTGTTCCATAAAGCCTTCAACCATGCCATTACCCAAGCTTGCGCAACCACTCAAGGAAATTGTTAAGGTCAATAAAAAGAAAATTTTAAATAAAAGTCTCATGCGTTATAGTGAAAGCCGTAAGAAAAAACCTGCAAAATACTACCACTTATCCGGCAAAATGAGTAATACACTGGCTGGTAAACTTAATTTTACACTGCCCCAACATTCTATGAGACGAAGATTAACTAACCTGTTTGCTGTACTGTTGATAAGCCTTCCCTCCCTGCCACGGGCGGAGAATTTAATGGATATTTACGGACTCGCCCTGCAAAACGACCCCATTACCAAGGAAGCGGAAGCCAAACAATCAGCTGCGGGCGAAAGCAGGGACCAGGGGCTTGCACGGTTTTTTCCTACCTTGGCCGCCACGGGGGGCTCTAGTAGAAATTGGTTTAATACTAGAAAATTGAATTTCCAAGGCACCGATCAGGAATACTGGAACAACAATTTTAGCCTCAACCTAAGCCAACCCCTGTTCCATTGGGATCATTGGATACAACTCAGCCAGTCAGATAACCAAATCGCCCAGGCTGAGGCCGCTTACCAGTCCGAATTACAGAACCTGATCGTAAGGACGACCGAAGCCTACTTTAACGTGCTGTCGGCACAGGATAACCTGCAATTCACGGTTTCGGAAAAACAGGCGATATCAAAACAGCTTGAACAAGCCAAGGAACGTTTTGAGGTCGGCATCATTCCCATCACCGATGTCTACGAAGCGCAAGCTGCCTTTGACGCGACCACCGCCAATGAACTTGAAGCTGCCAATAACCTGGACAACAAAAAAGAAGCATTAAGGGAAATTATCGGCGAAAATGAAGGATTGATTAGTCCCCTCGGAGAAACCTTGCCACTAAAAAAACCAGAGCCGGACAATATGTCAAAATGGGGAGAAACCGCCGAATTCAATAACCTTAGCATTGTTGCCTCATTTAATCAAATGGAAGTGTCTCGCAAAGCGATCGACATCCAGCGCAATGGCCATTTACCAACGCTAGACTTGGTTGGCTCTTACGGCGTATCAGATAATAGCGCATCGTTCGGGCCACGCGGCGATACCCAAAGCATCGGCGTACAATTGAACGTCCCCTTATTTGAAGGCGGCGCAGTCAATTCCAGGACTCGGCAGGCCAGTTTTGAGTATGAAGCCGCCAAAGAAAATCTGACCGCCATCAAACGTTCGGTAAAACGCCAGGTTAACAACACCTACCGCAGCATACTCACCAACATTAGCCGCATAGAAGCGCTCAAAGCAACCGTGACTTCAGCGGAAAGCGCCCTGGAAGCCGCCGAAGCTGGCTTCGAAGTCGGCATCCGCACCATGGTTGACGTATTGGCTGAGCAACGTTATGTCTACCGCGCCAAACGCGACTTGTCCCGCACCCGTTACGATTACCTGGTCAACACCATCAAGCTAAAACAAACGACCAGCGACCTTAACCAAAATGACCTTGAACAGATTAATGGCTTGCTGGTGACGAACCCTGCCAAATAAAATAACCTGTCAGCGTGATCACAAGTAGCCCCTAAAAACCATGTATAAACTGAGTTTTTATGTTCCAGAATCGCATCTTGAAGCAGTAAAAAACGCCTTGTTTGCAAAAAGTGCGGGGCGATATAAGGCTTATGACCGATGCTGTTGGCAAGTGCTAGGTGTAGGCCAATTCAGGCCGTTGGCGGATAGCCAGCCGTATTTTGGTAAAGTCAATCAGTTGGAAAAATTGGCCGAATACAAGGTGGAAATGATCTGCAACGATGCCGTTATAAAAGAAATCGTGCAAACATTGCTCAGCGTTCATCCTTATGAAGAACCCGCTTATGAGGTTTACAAAATTTTGACGGCTGAGGATTTATAAAGCCCATAGATCATATGTGGGCTAGGAGCGAGGTGCAGCTTTTGCAATTGATGAGTTTCGTGCCTAACATATCCTGTCTCAAAAAATCAATCGAAGCGGCTCCCCATTGGTTTCGTGCATTAAAATATGAAATTAGAAGCAGGTCTTAAAAGCAGCGGAAGAAAAAATTAAATATTTAAAAACATACAATGGCTAAATATAACAGAAGCATAAACGAACTTAGAACTAGGGCTGCGCTTTGGTGGCCTGAAGAATTGAAAAACAAAAACGCATTGGCCAATGTTCTTCCTCTTCTTTTAAAAACACAAGAAGACTTTTTGCGACTTATCGTTTTAAGTAAAAACGACCCTTTTCAACTATTTGATTTAATAAAAGTAGCAAAATACCCATCAAATCTTTTTCTCAAACATTTAGCTGTATTAGCTGACTATGGCGGTGAGCCAATTCAACGATTAGGCCGTTCATTCAAAGAAATATTTCCAAAAAGAGGAGGCGAAAAAGGGAAGTATTATTTTGATTTTATATGGAAAGAGAAAACATATAGATACGAATTTAAAGCTCTTCCGGTAAGTGGCTTAAACAACAAGAAATTATTCATTGACGGTGAAGGGCTTATTATCGAGAAGGGATTAGATAATTTAACGTGCGACATGATTGAACTGTTATTGTTTGCCTCCACTTCTGACTATGCAGACCAAGCCGGGTTGTGTGCTTGTGAAATCGGTACAATGCTCGGCAACGAAGATGTCTTAATAAAATATGTCAAGCAACGATATATTACAGTCAGCAGGATAACAGGTGGAGCTACCGCAAATAGTTTAGGTCAATTGGCTCAAACTGAAATTGTAGATTTCCTTGTAAACGACCTTAGCGGTGAATACAAAATTATCAGAAATGGTTATATTGCCATTGATGGTTATGACAAAAAAGGCGGTATGCCTTTCGATTTGGTTGTGGAAAAAGGGACGAAAAAAGTTGGCATTGAGGTTACTTTCCAAGTTACAACAAATAGCACGATAGAAAGAAAAGCAGGGCAAGCGGCAGATCGTCAAACGTTGATGCACAAAAACGGCTATCAAATTGCTTACGTTATTGATGGTGCTGGAAATTTTCAACGTTCTTCTGCAATTTCCACAATTTGCGACCACAGTGACTGCACAGTCGCGTATACGATTGCGGAGTTTAAAGTATTGTCTAACTGGATAAAAACCGTCCTATGATTAAGTTTATCGACTTATATGCAGGGACTGGCGGTATCCGTTTAGGTTTTGAGCAGGCTTGCAGAAAGTTTGACTTAAAAACGGAATGCGTTTTTGCATCTGAAATTGATAAAAATGCGTGTGCTTCTTATGAACTCAATTTTGGACATAACCCATTTTCTGACGTTACCAAAGTTGAGGAATTGCCACCCTTCGATTTTATGTTAGCAGGGTTTCCTTGCCAGTCTTTTTCTTACGCTGGAAAACGTAGAGGATTTGGTGAAACGCGGGGGACATTGTTTTTTGAAGTTGAAAGGTTACTTGCCAGATATAAACCCAAAGGATTTTTACTGGAAAATGTAAGAGGATTGACAACTCACGACAAAGGACGCACTTTTGAAACTATTATCCATAGCCTTAAAAATAATGGCTATAGTGTTGACTATTTTCTTTTAAACAGTAGCAACTTCGGAGTTCCACAAAATAGGGTTCGTATATACATACTTGGTGTATTAAATGAACAAATTAACATGACATTGCAATCTGACTTGGGCGCATCAGATTCTCATAAATTCAAACAACGAAATGAACAACTTTCAATATTTTCTGAACCAAAAATCATAAGGGTTGTGAAAGATATTCTTGAAAACAATGTTCCTAAAAAATACGAATGCACTAAAGAGTTTGTGGCTAAATTAAGAAAAGTTGTTGGTGACGACCTTTCAAAATTACACGGATACAGATTGATTGATTACAGGGGCGGACAAGCGATACATTCTTGGGAATTAGGAATAAAAGGTGATTGTACAAAAGCTGAAATTGAATTTTTGAACTTGCTCATTGCAAACAGAAGAAAGAAAACCTTTGGAATTCATCAAGACGGTAAATCTTTAACACTTGAGCAAATAAAGACTTTTTACCAAAAAGACGACTTGGAAAACATATTAGGCTCTTTAATTGAAAAGGGATATTTGAGCGCATATGACAATAAATATAACCCGGTAGCTGGTAATATGTCTTTTGAGGTCTTTAAGTTTCTTGATCCTGAAAGCATTTCAATCACACTGACGGCTTCAGACACAAATAGGCTTGGCGTGATCCAAAATGGCAAGGCCAGAAAATTGACACCAAGGGAATGTGCAAGGCTCCAAGGTTTTCCAGACAGCTACAAATTATTGGACAAGGACAACGCAGTTTACAAACAAATGGGTAATGCCGTTTCTGTTCCCGTCATTGAGGCTGTCGTTACAGACTTAATTGAAAACAATAATATATTTGACAGTGCAATAGAATGTGAAAGGGAACAAGGAGCATCACTCGCGAATTATGAACTTCCTTCGACAGCCTATGCTATGGTCTAAATAATCCGTTAATCTCAATAAAAAGCTCGGTAGATTGGGGTTCGCAAGCTTACCCACAACCTACATTTACCTTATTTCTGCCCCAAGTTTTTAAGTATTTCCTTTAACGGCACCAGGTTCATTGTTATCCTGAATAACACTTCATTGTTCTCTAACAGGCCGTAACAGTTATAACTTCTTAGCTGGATGTTGGTCTGGTTTAAGGTGTTATCGCGGGATTCCGGCAGTTGTTTGACGAGGATATTAAGCGTGTCGTTATTTTTAAGCTGGCTGACATAGTGCCGGTCTACGGAAATTTCATGGGAGGTGTAAACCATGGGGTTGAGTTTGAAGTCATGGGTTTCTAACTGCGCCTTTTCTAGCAAGGCTCCTGATGACAGGCTGCAAGGGAATATTTCGGGATAATGGGCAACGTGGGTTAACTCGTCAAAATAATCGGATTGCTCGGCGAAAGACCCGGACAGGAAGTTTTTAACGGAACCGTTATTCAGGTATTTCCGTTTGAGGAAATAATCGGTATCGGGAATGGTGGTTCGGTCTGGAATGTCGTTAAGGTCGGGCAGGTTGTCGAGTTTGTTATCAGCCAAAAATAACGGTACTTGCGTTTCCTTTTTAAAGCCCAGCAACACGGTTTTACCATCGGACTTCATGGAGATACGATTGGTTAGGGTCAGGTTGGGTATGGTGTTAATCAGCGTCTTTTTAATGTCCAGATACACAGGTATGCGAGGGCGAACGGCGTTAACAAAGGTAATTTGATAATTGCTGAACCGCAGCTTGTTTTCGGCGATCACCTGGTTTTCATGATGCGCTTCCCGGTACAGGCGCATTTGATACTCGATCAGCGTATTCAGTTGATAACCCAGGACTATAGGCCCTTTGAACGGGTTATGCGTAATTTGCAACCATTTGTGCTTATCGTGAAACAAATTGAAGTCATCTGACGCGTTACGCGCCACTTCGATATGAATTTGGTCGAATGTGAATGGCTCATTGCTCATTTTTTAGGCTCGGAATAACGGTCAGCTACGAATATGATCGCACGGAACAATACACAATTTGTCCTGCGTGGCTGGATAGTGACGGACTGCCCCCACCAAGCGGCTCATTTCTGTCATAAAAGGGCAAATCAGCTTGAGCATTTCGTAATCCTGGCCGTTAACGCCGGAAAACAGGGCATCGTAGTTTGCTTGTCGGGTCATGATTTTGATTTTATCCTGTTTTCTAAAGCGGCAAGTTGCTCCGGTGTGGCCTCGCCCTGGTATTTGGTTTGCCATTCTTTGTAAGGCATACCATAGATAACTTCCCTGGCCTGTTCGTAATCCAACTCTACACCTTGGTCTTGGGCTGCCGCGACATACCACTTCGCGAGGCAATTCCGGCAAAAGTCGGCCAAGATCATCAAGTCGATATTTTGCACCTCGGTATGCGTCTGTAAGTGATGGGTTAAGCGCCTGAATGCAGCCGCCTCTAGCTGGGTTTTTGTGTTATCGTCCACGACCTGTCTCCAAAATGAACCGCCATTTTAACAGAATCGGCAATCAAAACATGTACATTGAGCGGCAATGGCCTTACAATAAGAATGTAAGCCAGATGATTGATTCTACGTGTCCGCCAACGATTACAAAAAAGTCGCAAGAATCCAAAAACCTAAACGTATTCAGTAGTGAACTGTTGAGCAATTAGGCACTCTTATCGCCAGCACAGGTAAACCATATTTTAACTCAGCACCCTCACATAGTTTCCAGCAGGACTGTGACTATGGATTGCAAGCACCACTATCCGTCTAGCTTTGGCCTGACCTAAAAAACCGATTTCACTAACGCGCCACAAAATTAAATACGCCGCCCCATCTGTCATGAAACAGCTTTTCGAATTCTTTCCTATTATCCTATTTTTTATTGCGTTCAAGCTGTATGACATTTACGTAGCTGCCGGCGTAGTCATTGTGGCAACACTCTTACAAGTCGCTTATACCTGGTTCAGGCACCGTAAAGTGGAAACTATGCAATGGATTACGCTGGGGTTAATCATTGTGATGGGCGGCGCAACGATTGTGTTACATGACGAACAATTCATCAAATGGAAGCTATCCATCATCGAATGGTTATTCGGCTTGGCTTTTTTGGGCAGCCAATTTATCGGCAAAAAGCCTTTCGTAGAACGGATGATGTCAAAAAGCTTGACGCTTCCCTCTTCTGTTTGGCGGCGCTTAAACCTGATGTGGGGCTGTTTTTTTATCAGCGTAGGGTTTATCAACGTGTATGTGATGTTCCATTACAACACCGATCAATGGGTGACTTTCAAAACCTTTGGTGTCCCAGGCTTGATGATCCTGTTCATTTTGCTACAGATGGTTTTTTTATATAAATATATTGACGAAACCGAGAAATAGTGTGTTATACGCAATCATCAGTGAAGATGCCACAGATAGCCTGGAACTGCGTATGGCCGCCAGACCCGCCCATGTTAAAAGGCTACAGGAACTTCAAGATGCCGGACGGCTGGTGTTGGCAGGCCCACATCCCGGCATAGACAGCGACAATCCAGGTGCCGCAGGCTTCACAGGCAGTTTGTTGGTCGCAGAATTTGAAACTTTACAGGACGCACAACAATGGGCTGATGCAGACCCTTATAGGGACGCAAATGTCTATTCCAAAATAACCGTCAAACCGTTTAAAAAGGTATTCCCACAATGACATCCGAAATCATTAAACGCTTATTGAATGAAGCGTTTAAGCCAGAATTACTGGAAATTATCGACCATAGTGCCGCCCATGCCGGTCATGCCGGAGCCAGAAGCGGTGGCGGTCACTATCATGTCACGATTGTTGCCGAAGCATTTGCCGGAAAATCGCTGGTACAACGTCACCAGCTGGTTTACAAAGCGTTAGGCGACATGATGAAACAAGAAATTCATGCCTTAGGCATAAATGCCCTTTCACCCTCTGAAGAAACCAAAGGAATCCATTAATGAATAGAAAACTTATCCCCTTACTTATTGCAGCCGTAATTATTTCAGCTTGCGACCCCAAAGCCACTACCGGGGCATCGTCTGCGCCTGCTGTTAAAAAAGAAGATGCTATCGCCAGCGTTAACGGGCAATACATCAGCAAAAAAACGCTGGAAGACCTGGAAAAAGATATTGCCCAGCGCAGCCAAGGCCAAACCCCTGCTTTCCCAAAGGAAAAATTGGTTGATGAACTGGTTCAGCGCGAAATATTGGTGCAAGATGCTGTGCAAAAAAAGCTGGATCAAGCACCAGAAACCGTCGCACAACTTGAAGCTGCCAGAAAAGCCATATTGACTCAGGCGAGCTTGCAGAACTATTTGAAAGCCAATCCTATCACCGATGCTGAAATAAAGAAGGAATATGACAGCAAAGTAGGCGGCGGTAATGGAACTGAATACAAAGCCAGCCACATCCTGGTTAAAACCGAAGATGAAGCCAAAAAACTGATTGCTGAGTTAGATAAAGGCGGAAAATTTGCCAAACTGGCAAACAAGCATTCATTGGATGCCAAAGAATCCAAAAATGGCGGCGATCTAGGCTGGTTCAACCCCAGCCAAATGGTGGCGCCGTTCTCCGAAGCCGTTGCCAAACTGGAAAAAAGCAAATATTCGAAAGAACCTGTGAAAACCCAGTTCGGATACCATATCATTCGATTGGAAGATTCCAGAAAACAAACCCCTCCGCCCTTGGAAGCCGTCAAGGAACAACTGACACCCACGTTGCAACGTCAAAAAATTCAGGCAATGGTAGAGAACTTACGAAAACAAGCCAAAGTTGAAATCCTATTGCCGAAAGAAGAACCTAAACCGGCTACCCTGGCACCTGCACCTGCTTCCGCTCCAGCGGAATCTTCTGCTCCAGAGCCAGCCGCGACAGCAACACCCGCAACAGCAGAGCCAGCTAAAGAAGCTGAAAAACCTGCTGAACCTGCTAAAAAATAGGGTTTTGTCAGAAACAAAAAAGGGCGGTTTACCGCCCTTTTTTTATGACCACGCCCAAAATACAGTGTTTTAAAAATTAACGTTCAAATTGGTCAACCATACGTGATTGAACAAATCTTCTTTGCCAAAGTTGTTGACGTATTGCAGTTGATACCCGGTATCGATATTAATTTGCGGTGTTATTTTGTAACCCACACCAAAGTAAGAACGGTTTTGGTTGATACCAGATTGAACCGATGACTCCAAGCGCCCTGAATTTACCGAGTTAAAGTAAACAAATAACTCGTCAAAAGCGACCAAAAACAATTTGGATTCAGTAATAGAGTACTGGAATCTAAAACGATGGCGCATACGATGTGATAAATCAGCGTGAGCAAAGAAACGTTGCTCCAATCGGAAACGGTACTGAAAATTGAGATCAGGCGTTAAATTGTCTATCCATTGGACTTGCTCGACGAGATCTTTAGTGGCTAAATCGAACTTATCCTGGGAATTGTACTCACCTTGCCAGGCAAACCCGATCGACGCTTGTAGATGCTTAGTGACCTTATAACCAAAAAAAGGACGTATGATCAATTGGCTGAATTTGGAATTGTCCTTATTAAAACGCGGCTGCAATTCTAAAAACGCCACATAGTTACTTCCGCCAAAATCTGTTTGGTACGTGTTGCTAACCCAAATGCTTGAATCGTCATCCGCCAAACTTGCCGCTGATACGGCAAGACCCAACCATAACGCCAAAATTTTTTCCATTCTGCCCCTTAAGCTAAAAATAGCCGTTGTATTAATTGATTGTGATCGTTTTAAAACCCTTAAATAGAGAACGATTCTTGAAGCCGGACGGGACATCTTGCCACGTCCACAGGGGTTTTTGTATGTTTAAGCTTGTAGGCCATAATCTTTCATGGACGTAAAGATTTTCCGCGCGTCGTAATCCTGGTGAACACGGGATTCGGCTCTACATCTAATCCATCTTACAGCCTTGTCAATATTTTTATGATAGAATCCAAACTAACAATAAGTCATAATAGACAGCAATAAATAATAATAAATAAGCCTGATTAGGAGGAGACACCCATGCTCGAAGATATTTCCGAAGCGCTCGATATTGTCAATCAACAAGCCGAACGCGCCAAACTGGCGGCAAGTAATTGTGAAGATTTTTCCCAAAATGCGGAGCGGTCTCAGCAAATTGCCGAGCAACACGCACTAACAGCATCCCAATACGCAGAACAAGCGGGTCACCACGCCCAACAAGCTGAATTGGCTCGCCAGCAGGCAAATTCGAATGCTGAATCGGCCAGGTCTGCTACCGGACAATCGCAGGAATATGCCCAAGTATCGGCCAACCATGCTGATAATGCCAATGCTTATGCCGAAAGGGCAAACAACGCTGCACGAGAAGCGCTCACACAATCTGAAGTATCTGAACAATCCGCCAGACGTGCCCGTGACTTCGAAAGCAATGCGGATCAGTCTGCCGATAATGCCCAACAGGCAACTAATTCAGTACAAGCGTATGCCGAACAAGCTGAATCAGCTCGCCAGCAGGCAAATTCGAATGCTGAATCAGCCAGGTCTGCTGCCGGACAATCACAGGAATATGCCCAGGTATCTGCCAACCATGCTGATAATGCTAATGCTTATGCCGAAAGGGCAGACAATGCTGCGCGAGAAGCGCTCTCACAGTCAGAAGCATCTGAACAATCCGCCAGGCGTACCCGTGACTACGAAGGCAATGCGGATCAATCTGCTGATAATGCCCAACAGTCAGCTAAATTAGCACAGGCTCATGCCGAAGAGGCTAGAACCCAAGCCAGTCAAGCGGAGAGATATGCCAGCGCGACGATTGATGTGCATAATAGCGCACTGTCATCACTTACTGGTATTGAGCAAACGTCAAATCTGGCGCAATCGGCCATGAATGAGGCGCAAAGCTACGCCCAACAGTCGCGTGAACATGTCGTCCAAACAGCCGATTTAAGCGAACAAGCGAGCAATCGCTGCCATGAAATTGAACAACGGCTTAACGATGCGAATAATACGATGGGGCAGGTGCAGGAGATTCAACGCCAAACTGAAAATCTACTGTCACAAGTGCAACAGGCACTGAAGGAAAGCCAAGATGCCAAGCAATTGGCTGAGCAGGCGCGTGATGACGCGCAAAAACTACACGATCAGGTACAAGAGGTCTTGGAACGGATTCAAGAGCATTCCAATAAAGCCGAAAAAGCAGTAGTTGTGGCGAGTAGCGCCTCCAAAGATACAATAAAGTTAATGTTCGATGCGAAAGATGCGGTTTCGCGAATTTTCGCTGCAACTAAGTTGTAGAATTTAAGTCACCTGAGGGGCTGGTTCTTGGACAAGTAGGCATTTAACGCAGTGGCTTATTGCCATCTTAACGGTACGTAGGTTGGGTTACGACTGCATGGATGTAGGAGGTAGGGCACAACGCATGGAGCGGTTGCCGAGACGCGCAAATGATAGACCTTGAAGCGTGTAGGGCGCTTGTGCGCGTCGTAACCCAACAAACAGCGTTTAAGTCGGCGGCAAATGTTGGGTTATACGGCGCACGGACAATCTGGTTGCTGTCTTATAGGCATTTGCCATGTGCGCCTAACCCAACCTACGATGCTTTTTGTGCAAAGGCTGGCCATGCGCGGCGCACTACACGGGCAGTATCAAGCCAAGTGCAATTGTGTGGGGTAAGCCCATTCTTTTCACACGCCCGAGTTAGGGCTACACAATCGAAGGGCGTATGGCTCGCGACCACTTTACCCTGCAACCAGGGTACAAGGAACTCGTAAACAACCCGCCACTTTGGTGCGTCCCGAACCGCCCACTCATCAATGCCCTGGATTGCAATATTCATCTCATCGAAGTAGTCTTCAGGATCGACTAAAGATTCCTATGTATCGTAAAGTACTCCATCGCGAAACTCACCAATACCAATCTGACAAATGCTCGCAAAATTTGGGTTAGCAGTCTCAACATCGATCACAACGAAGTTCATGTACTTCTTCCAGTCTTATTTTTCCCACTTTACACTTTCTAGTAAACGCAACACGAATTTGTTCGAAATTGTTATAGTTTAAAATTGTCCTCAACATCAACATTCAACTAAAATCTTCTATTGAATACCTTAAGTTTAATAACCCAATCTACCCGGTTCAAAAATCATGCTAAAAAAAATTAAAGATTCACCAAAACTACAGCAACTTAAATCTCTCCACCCGAATGCTAACGTCATCGTCATCATTTTAGCAATTGTCATGCTATGGCGAGGTGTTTGGGGGCTACTGGATACTTATCTATTTCCTGGATCACCTACCTTCAGCTACTTAACTTGTATCGCGCTGGGCGCTGTTATCTTGTATCTGGATGATTTCAAAATCGATAATTTGAAAAGGTAAGTGCCGTTGGGTTAGACGCGAATAACTGTAGATCGATAAATCTTGTTGGCATTCGCTATACGCCCCTAATTTACCATTTAAACGCGGCAAGCCGCAATACAGCTAACGCTTACACCCAACAAAAAAATTGAACTCGCAGTTCTCATCATTCCAACCACTCAATCACATGGTCTTCCAAATCGTCCGCTTGAGATTCTGCAACCGCAAAACTTCTGATGGAAACACCAGCGTCTACTACGCTGGTTGTAGTACCGGAAACAAGAGGATGCCAACCGGGAATTCAGCAACCTACCATGCTTTTCATTGGATCGTCTTGCCGCTGAATCGGTCGCGGTTTGTCCAGAATTTACAGACGGGGCATTTCTCGCCGTCGGGGTAATCGATTCCTTCTTCATGGGGACATCCGATAATTCGATCTGGCGAAATTACAGATTTCACGCCATGCCTTTGGAGCAAATGAATGATCGCCTCATTTATTTCTGGATCAACCCTCGCATCCTTCCCTTTCGAGAACCACCGTTCCAGGATTTCTACTTCGCCCTTTTCGACTTGGATTATTCCAACCGCCACTTTGTTCGCTTGCTTGTCATCTGGCCCATAGTAAGCAATGGTCGCTACTGGGTGACCCTGATAACCTCGTTTGGCTTTCTTCTTAAGGCGATCTCTAAACAGCGTTGCTTTGAGCGACATAGTGGACTCCGTATTGGCCTAAATTAAAGCTATATTTTAATTATCCCCTTCAAACCGCCGCCAACCCAGCAATATTATACCCACAATCCACATAAGTAATTTCCCCAGTAATCCCAGAAGCAAGGTCGGAACACATAAACGCGGCAGCGTTGCCGACTTCCTCGATAGTTACGTTTTTCTTTAGTGGCGAAGCGTCCGCCGCTTTATTCAGCATGGCTTTAAAATCATTGATGCCTGATGCCGCCAAAGTACGAATAGGCCCTGCTGAGATGGCATTGACACGCGTACCTTCGGGCCCTAAAGCCACCGCCATATAGCGGACATTCGCTTCCAGACTGGCTTTGGCAACACCCATGACATTGTAGTTAGGGATCGCCCGTTCCGCGCCCAGATAAGTCAAGGTCAACAGCGAACCATTACGCCCTGCCATCATTGCGCGTCCAGCTTTCGCTAAAGCGGTAAAGCTGTATGAACTCACGTCATGGGCAATCCTAAAATTTTCGCGGGTGGTGACATCGACATAATCACCATTCAGCGCATCACGCGGTGCAAAAGCGACCGAATGCACGATACCATCCAAACCATCCCAATGTCCGCCCAGCTTGTCAAACACGGTGTCGATATGCTCATCAATGCTGACATCGCACTCAATCGTGATTTTGGAGTTGCACTGTCCGGCCATTTCTTCAACACGGCTTTGCAGCTTTTCATTCTGGAAAGTAAACGCCAGTTCAGCACCCTCGCGGTACATGGCTTGCGCGATGCCCCATGCG
Source organism: Methyloglobulus sp. (assembly GCF_046714055.1). GTDB lineage: Bacteria > Pseudomonadota > Gammaproteobacteria > Methylococcales > Methylomonadaceae > Methyloglobulus. The sequence continues at coordinate 17,680 of NZ_JBKKBJ010000173.1, forward strand.
ATAGAGCGGTTGCTCGCCAAGCCCACAATCAAGACCCGTTTGCCCTGCATCAAACCCATTATCATCTCCCGATGTGTTTGTTGTTACAATAGGGTTGAAAGTATCTACGACCCGTATTGTGATGTCCAGTCTTTTGTCCAAGCCTTTTGTCTAAGTATATGCCATTCCGCAAAATCGCGATCATACTTGCCTTACTGTTGACAGCCTGCGATGTCTCCCATCTCAATAACCCTTATCCAGAAGACCAAAACGAACAGGCAATTTTGTACCAATCATTCGACGAACGGCCCAAACACCTGGATCCCGCCATTTCTTACAGCGAAAACGAATATGCTTTTATTGCCCAGATTTACGAGCCGCCCTTCCAATATCATTACCTGAAACGCCCTTATCAACTGGTTCCGCTAACGGCCAAAAAAATGCCGGACATCCAGTATGTTAACCGACTAGGCGAAAAACTAAGCGCTAACGCAAACATTAAGGACATCGCTTTTACCGATTACGTCATCGACATAAAATCCAATATCCGTTATCAGCCCCATCCCGCTTTGGCAAAATCTGACTATGGCGAGTATGCCTTTCATCATCTAAGCAAAAACCAGATTGATGCCCTGCGTACGCTCAGTGATTTCAATGCCACGGGTAGCCGTGAGCTAGTTGCTGAAGATTATGTCTACCAGATTAAAAGGCTGGCGCATCCCAAAACGCAATCGCCGATTGCGGAAATGATGAAAAATTATATTGTAGGCTTTGGCGAGTTTTCCGAAAAGGTCAAACAACTACCCAAAACAGCAATAAGGGATCTGCCCATGTCGGGCGTTACAGCCATTAGCCGTTACACATACCGTATTCGAATAACTGGCAAATACCCGCAGTTCATGTACTGGCTGGGAATGATGTTTTTTGCGCCGATGCCTTGGGAGGCTGATGTGTTTTACGATCAGCCCGGACTATCCGATAAAAACATCACCCTGGACTGGTATCCCATCGGCACGGGGGCTTACCTGTTGGCTGAGAATAATCCCAATCGCCGTATGATCCTGGAAAAGAACCCCAACTTTCACCTGGAAACTTATCCTTCGGAGGGTGCGCCGGAAGATCAGAAAAAAGGCTTGTTGAATGACGCAGGCAAGCCCTTGCCTTTTATCGATAAGGTCATTTTCATGTTGGAAAAGGAGACCATTCCCTATTGGACGAAATTTCTACAAGGTTATTTTGACGCTTCCGGAATCGCCTCTGACAACTTTGACCAGGCCGTTCAGTTTACCGGCAGTGGCGGCGTTCGGTTAACGGAAACCATGCGGCAAAAAGGCATCCAATTACAGGCCACGGTAGAAACTTCCAGTTTTTACATGGGATTTAATATGTTGGATGCAACCGTTGGCGGCACTACCGAACAAGCCAGAAAGTTACGGCTAGCTATTTCAATTGCGGTTGATTATGAAGAACTTATCTCGATCTTCATGAATGAACGGGGGCTGGTTGCACAAGGCGTGTTGCCACCCGGAATTTATGGTTATGAGGAAGGCAAAGCCGGGATCAACCCTTATGTATACGATTGGATAAATGGCAAGCCTCAGCGTAAGGACATGAGTGTAGCGCGGCAACTGATGAAGGAAGCCGATTACGACAATGGCATCGACCCAAAAACTAATGAAGCACTGATACTTTATTTCGATACTACCTCGACCAGCGTCGATGACCGTCCAAGGATGAGCTGGTATCGCAAACAATTTGAAAAACTGGGCATTAAGCTGGTGATCCGGGCGACCGATTACAACCGTTTTCAGGAGAAAATGCGCAGTGGCAATGCCCAGATTTATGTCTGGGGCTGGAATGCGGATTACCCTGACCCTGAAAACTTCTTTTTCCTGCTTTACGGCGGTAATTCAAAGGTTAAATTCAGTGGCGAAAACGCAGGCAATTACCAAAACCCAGCCTTCGACCGTCTGTTTGAAGAAATGCGTAATATGGATAACAGTCCGCAACGGTTTCAGCTTATTCAACAAATGCAGGAGCTTGTTCGCCATGATGCACCCTGGATTTTTGGTTTGCACCCGAAAAAATTCTCCTTGTTCCACAGCTGGTACAAAAACATCAAACCCCATGTGATGGCTAATAACACGCTAAAATACCTGCGACTGGATATCGTTGCCAGGACACAACAAAGACAGGCATGGAATCACCCTATATTCTGGCCTTTTCTGTTAGGCGGCGTACTGTTTGTGCTAATACTTGTCTATGCGGTTAGCGCCGTCCGTAGTCGTACCAGGAAAACCCTGCAATGATCAGCTACATTATCAGGCGGTTTTTATATGCTATCCCTATTTTGATAGGGGTTAATATTTTGACCTTTGTGCTGTTTTTTATCATTAACAGCCCCGACGATATGGCGCGTATGCAGCTCGGGCAAAAACATGTCACCCAGCAAGCGATAGAAAACTGGAAACAGCAACATGGCTATGATGTGCCGCTATTATGGAACGCCAAAGCCCAAGCAGAAGAAAAGCTGACGAAAACCATTTTTTATCAAAAATCAGTCAACCTGTTTTTGTTCCGCTTTGGCGTGTCCGATAGCGGCAGAAATATTGGCGCCGACATCAAGGAACGTGCCTGGCCCAGCCTGGCTGTGGCCTTGCCCACGTTAATCGTGGGCTTGGTGACCAATATCTGTTTTGCCTTGCTGGTCGTGCTATTTCGGGGCAGCTACTTGGAATTAAGCGGAACCGTCCTGTGTGTCATCCTAATGTCGGTTTCATCGCTGTTTTACATCATCGGCGGCCAATTTGTGATTGCCAAAGTATTAAGATGGGTGCCTATTTCCGGTTATGACGACGGCTTTGCAGCTATTAAGTTTATAGCCCTGCCCGTGCTGATTGGCGTTTTTTCAGGCCTAGGCTCAGGCGTACGCTGGTATCGGACTTTATTCCTGGAAGAAGTCGAAAAAGACTATGTCCGCACCGCACGGGCAAAAGGCCTAACCGAAACCCAAACCCTATTCCGCCATGTCTTGCCCAATGCCATGATCCCCATTTTAACGGGAGTCGTGGTGGTATTGCCGTTGCTGTTCATGGGCAGTTTGATTATGGAATCGTTTTTCAGTATTCCAGGTTTGGGCAGTTACACGATAGATGCCATCAATAGCCAGGATTTTGCTATCGTGCGGGCGATGGTATTCCTGGGTTCAGTTTTATACGTGATCGGCTTGTTGTTGACCGATATTTCCTACACCTTGGTTGATCCTAGGGTTAGGTTGTCGTAAGGCGTGAATAATTGGATTTCCTGATTGGAGTGTAGGGCGGAAACCGGTAGGTGTTCCGCCTCATACGTCGGAACACCGCTAGCGCCGCTTCCGACTTACGAGTT
>NZ_JBKKBJ010000174.1:0-12176 GCF_046714055.1 Methyloglobulus sp.
CATCATCAACCACCACGGCGAACTGGTATGCAATAATCCGGTCTTTGCGCTTTAAGATGAAATCGCCGTGTAGCCTTGCCAGATTATGGCAATTCAAACCCTGCAATTCGTCTTGAAAAGATAAGGCACAGTCGCCAATTTTAAGCCGGATTGCATGGGGCTTATCTGCGGAGATGCGTTTATCCCGACAGATACCGGGATAAATGTTGTGCTTGCTGTTTGTATTATCGTCAGGAAACGGGTCAGCCAACAATTTCCGGCTACAGGTGCAGCGGTAAGTGAGCTGGCTATATGCCAACTCCGTCAAAAAGCTTTCATAGCTGTCAAGATGTTGGCTTTGGTAGTAAACGCTACCGTCCCAATACAGCCCAAAAGCCTCCAAGGTATTTAGGATAGCGGCGACTGAGCCTTCCTTATTGCGGGGCGTATCGAGATCATCAATCCTGAGCAGCCACAAACCCTGATGGTATCGGGCATGGAGATAACTTGCGACCGCTGTAAAAAGAGAACCTAAGTGCAACGGCCCCGTCGGTGATGGGGCAAACCGCCCGATATACCGATCTTGGCCGAAATCAGGAGGGGACAGGTTTTGAATCCGTATTAACCCATCTGTTTTTCACGAATTTCATCGAGCGTTTTACAGTCGATACACAAAGACGCAGTCGGCCTGGCTTCCAGTCGGCGTATCCCTATCTCGATACCGCAAGACTCACAAAAACCATAATTACCGGATTCAATTTCTTTAATGGATTCATCAATTTTCTTGATCAACCTGCGCTCACGGTCACGCGCCCTTAATTCCAGGCTGAATTCCGATTCCTGCGTGGCCCGGTCATTCGGGTCGGGAAAATTGGCGGCATCGTCCTGCATGTGATGGACTGTGCGATCGACCTCCTTCATCAATTCAACTTTCCAATTATTCAAAATGGTCTCAAAATGCTTCAATTGAGCCTCATTCATGTATTCTTCGCCTTCTTGTTCCACATAAGGCTTAAAACTGAAAGGCGACATACCCGCTTTGGGACTATCGATCATCCAAGAACTCCTCAATGACAAAATAATAAACCGCGCATTTTTAGCAGAATAGTAAGCAGTTAGCAAGGATTATTGATATGATTTTGGACAATAAAAAAAACCTGCCCTTATGTTGAGCCGATTAGCAAAACGAACAGCTGATATTGCACCGTTCTATGTCATGGAACTGCTACGGCGTGCCAAGCAATTAGAAAGTCAGGGACGCGACATCATTCACATGGAAATCGGCGAACCCGATTTCGCCACACCGCAAACCATCGTCGATGCCGGTATCAAGCAACTCCAAACCGGCGACATCAAATACACACCCGCTGCCGGATTGCCGGAATTGCGTGAACAAATTGCCGCTTATTATCAAACCCGCTATGGGGTGACTATAGATAAAGGGCGTATATTCGTAACGCCTGGCGCGTCAGGTGCATTTTTGCTGGCACTTGGTGTTAGCGTGAATCCGGGCGATGAGATATTGATGGCCGACCCTTGCTATCCCTGTAACAGTAATTTTATTAGGCTGTTTGAGGGGGAAACCACCACCCTGCCTGTCGATGCCGCATCAGGGTATCAATTGACGGCAGAGTTGATTAAGCAACACTGGAACCCATCCACGAAAGGTGCGTTGATTGCCTCGCCGTCAAATCCTACGGGTACGCTGATCGAGCCCCATGTATTCAATCAATGTATACATACGATTAATGAACGGGGCGGCTGTTTTTATTCGGATGAGATTTATCATGGCCTAGTTTACGGCAAGAATGCACCAACCGCACTTGAATACAGTAGCAATGCCTTTGTCATCAACAGTTTTTCCAAATATTTTGGCATGACTGGATGGCGGGTCGGCTGGCTGATTGCCCCCGATGAGTTCATCGAAGCCATTGAAAAACTGGCGCAAAATATTTTTATTGCGGCTCCAACCCTTTCCCAATATGCAGCGCTGGCAGCTTTTGACGGACATACCCTTGGAGAACTGGAAAAAAGACGGGCTGAATTTGCCGCTAGGCGGGACTTTCTTTACGGTGCGCTGGTGCAGTTAGGGTTTGAAATTCCCGCCAAACCGGACGGCGCTTTTTATATCTATGCGAATTGTGCTAAATTTACCGACGACAGTTATCAATTCGCGCTGGCTCTTTTAGAAACGGAAGGCGTTGCCATAACGCCAGGAAAAGATTTTGGCAGCCATCAAGCCCATCAGCACCTGCGTTTTGCCTACACGACTTCCATCGAACGCATGGCCGTTGCTATGCAGCGTATAGGACGTTTTATTAGCCGGATTTAACAGCCCAAATATAAAAATAAGGGATAACCATGCCAATCACACAACTCTCCGCAACCGAATTAAAAAACAAAATTCAGGATAAAGAGCAGATCTTCCTCTTGGACGTAAGGGAACCCTTTGAATTTGCACACGCCCATATCGCCGAGAGTGTGCTAATACCGCTGAACCAAATTCCACAACGGCTACGGGAACTTGATGTGAACAAGGAAATTGTGCTGATTTGCCATCATGGCATCCGCAGTATGCAAGCTGCCAATTTTCTTGTCCAGGTCGGTTTTAAGCAGGTCAGCAATCTGGTTGGCGGGATTGATGCCTGGTCACTTGAATGTGATAGTTCGGTGGCGAGGTATTAACTACTTTTACAGATTAACAAGTTCGCAGGTTGGGTTAGACGCGCATAACGGTAGGGAGATGAAAATTTCAGGATGCTTGATGCGCGTCATAACCCAACAATCAGCGTTTTGGTCGGTAGCCAATGTTGGGTTACGGGCGGCAAGGGTTCCATACTCTCTGCCGCACTCCCTCCATCCCTGGAGGTCGCACACGAACAATCCGGTGACAATGTTTTAGATATTCGCTATGTGCGTCTAACCCAACCTTAGTATGGTTAATTTTAAGAACTATTAGCCGGTAAATTCGATAAGCTTTAACCGTTCATTGGGAGGCCGACCCAACCTGAGGACTGGTTATAAACCAGAGCCTGTGGCGTAGAATGCCCCCCGCCCTATTCACCCATGCCGTGGAGTATCCGAGGCCTGGAGCCTGCATACACAAGGATGGCGGAAGTGCGGTAGGCAAGTAGGAACTTGCGCTGCTTGCCGGAATCCAGAACACATGGATGTGAAAATAATGTGTCGCTACCGCGACGGTTTTTTAAATGCCAGTTCCCGCACTGGCGGGCGGGATACTTTTCTTTGCTTGTCCAAAGAAAAGTATCCAAAAGAAAAGACCCCCGGATGCTGCTTTCTTCCTGGGCTTCTCGCATTTACCAGGGGTTGTCAAAAGGGACTTCCTGTCCCTTTGACAACGCTCGATATCCGTATCGCGCCCCTAACGGGCTATTCCTGATAAATGCTCCGATGCTCGGCGCGGCATACGGGGAAAATTACTTTGAACTATGGAATAAATTGTAACCAACATGAAAGATTCTGAAAAAATTTGGAGATACATGGATTTAGCAAAGCTTGTTTCTTTGCTTTCTAAAAAGGCTTTATATTTTCCTTGCCCACAAAAATTTGGTGATCCTTTTGAAGGTTACTTTTCAAGGGGTTATTTTAAAGAACGTGCATCTGAAATGATGAAAAAAATAAAGGATACGAAACTTATGAGAGACGGGGCGTTAGCCGATAGTCAAAAGCTAACTCCATATCATCAAGATTATCACAAATTTGTTTTAAAACGTGATCATGCAATTAAAGTATGTGACGAAGCTATTGATGGAATAGATAAAGGTTTAATAACCGCTATAGAAGAAAACAAAATTAAAAACGGGGTAAACTGTTGGCACAAAAGCGAGTATGAATCAGCAGCTATGTGGAACCTATACACAAATGATGGTCAAGGCATTGCTGTTGAATCCACCATTAAACAATTAAAAGATTCAATTATTTGCGAGAGACCATTAATATTTGAAAGCGTTATTTATAGAGCAGAAGACGAGCCAAAAAATGATCAGCACCCCAAACACGATATTCTAATATTCAAGAGAAAGGCTTTTGAGCACGAGAAAGAATTCAGGGCAATAATAGACCTCTGTGATAAAGAAATGGGGGTAGGCACATTTGTCAGATGTGACTTACATAAGCTAATTAATCGCATTCATATTTCACCTTATTTGGAGCCATATTTCGTTGAAATTGTTAAAGAGATTTGTGTAGGAAAAATGCAAAACGTTGATGAGTTAGTAACTCGCTCAAAACTCTTGGACAAACCTGACTATTCAATAAGTGAATTAGCTAACGAGCTTTAATTAAGCCAAGTTGGGTGCATTCCGCACCATAAAAAAACAAATCGTGTAACTGTAAAATATGGTGATGTTACTTATTTTGGTGCGTAAAACGCACCCTACATGGCTTAAAACGCTGGATACCAAACGGGACATGGTGCCCTGTCCGCGAATTTTCATGTATCGTTCAAAAGTTAGGTAGGGTACGCACCGCGTACCTTTTGGGAAGGTGGAAGGTACACCCACTTTGAACGCTTTGTAGTTGTACGCGGTGTGACCCTACTCTATTTTAAAAATCAGACTGTCTACCCTCATGATAGAAATCGGCAAAATCAATACCCTTAAGGTCGCAAGCCGTGTAGCTTCGGAAATTTATCTTGCAAGTAACACATCAGCGAAAGTGCTGCTGGTTGACAAGAAACCGCCGCCGTGTCAGGTGGGCGATGCCCTAGATGTGTTTGTATATGTCGATATGGAAGGCCATTTGGCGGCGACCACAGCGATTCCCAAAGCGCTGGCCGAGGAGATTGCCTGGCTGAAAGTGGTTTCATTGAACTATGTAGGCGCTTTTCTGGACTGGGGATTGCCTAAAGACCTGCTGGTCCCCTTTGGCGAACAACACCATGAACTGGAAGAGGGCAAGTCCTACCTAGTAAAACTGTTTCTTGATGCCCAAAACCGCATCCTTGGCACGACAAAAATTGACAAATTCATCGCCGATGAAGGTTTTTATTTTAAGGTGGGACAAAAAGTTTCCCTGCTTATCGCCGATAAAACAGACTTGGGCATTAAAGCCATCATCAACAACAGGCACTGGGGCATGTTATATCCAAACGAGCTATTCCAGCCCGTGCAAAAAGGCCAAAATCTGGAAGGTTTTATCAAACAAATCCGCGAAGACCACAAAATTGACCTCAGCCTCCATCAACCCGGCTACGGTAAAGTCGATGAACTTACCGACAAAATTTTAAACAGGCTCAAAGACAATCATGGCTTTTTGGCATTGAGCGACAAAAGCCCCCCAGAAACTATTTATAGCGCTTTCGGAGTCAGCAAAAAAGTGTACAAACAGGCAATTGGTGCGTTATATAAAAAGAAATTAGTTTTGATTGAGAAGGATGGGATAAGGCTTGCTTAGATTCAACCCATAAGTGCATTTCATTTTTTAAGAATTAGGATGGTCAGCTGTTGTAAAGTTCTGGCATGGACAACCATAGGTTCATTTTTCAACCGATGTTTAAAACCCCGCATCCAAGTCTAATCTTCATTATCTATTTCAAAAAAAATCCATTTGACGCGGCTGTGTGTTTGTTTGATCTGCCTTTCCATCGCGTTAATTTCATTGACGGCATTTAAAACCGTCATATCCGGTTTGAGTTCGGCTTTGATAGCCACCATGACAGAATTGCCATGGTTAATCGCCCACAGATTAAGCACCCGCAAAACGCAAGGTTGGGCTTCAAGATAAGCCTGCACATTAACCCGAATGTCTTCGGCGGATTCACCAATCAACAGCGAATGCACTTCCGAACCCACGACTATTGCGACAGCAATCAATAATAGGCCAATCAGCATTGAGCCTAACGCATCAAAGGCAGTATTTCCCGTTAACACGGCTAAACCTAAGGTTACCAGCGCAATCACCAAGCCGAGCAAGGCCGCGATATCTTCACCGGTTACCACCATCAATTCGCTGGAATGGGTTTCCTTAAACCACTGCCAAAGTGACCTTACGCCTTTCTCTTCCGCCATTGCCGAAAAAGCGCCTTTCAAGGAAAAGGCCTCCATGCAAACGGCAATCAATAAGACCAACAAAGCGATATTGGCATTCTCTATTGCGTGGGGATGTAGGTACCGTTCCCAACCTTCATGGACGGCAAACACCCCGCCCACCGAAAACAGGATAAACGCCACCATCATCGACCAGATATAAGATTCGCGCTCATAACCCATGGGGTGTTTTCGGGTCGCGTTCCTTGCCGACCGTCTCATGCCAATCAGCAATAACACTTGGTTTCCGCAATCGGCGTATGAATGGATTGCTTCTGCCAACATGGAACCCGAACCCGTCCAAACGGCTGCGCCGGTTTTGGCTAGGGCAATGCCTAAATTAGCTGAAAATGCGTAAAGGACTGCTTTTGTAGAGTTGCTGTGTGCCATTTATATATTTAAAGGTAGGAATTAGGATTCTAGGTTGTTTTACTTTGATTGTCAGCATATCAGTCCCAACGCCAGTCCCTGACCTGCACTAACCCATTTTCGATCTTGACAGGAAAACAGGCAACGCCTTCATAGGCAGGCGGGGATTTTACCGCACCAGTTTTCACGCAAAACCTGGCTCCGTGGCGTGGACAAATGATCTCATCGCCATCCAGTTCACCGCTGGCAAGCTCTGCCCCGTCATGTGTGCAAATATCTTCAATGGCATAAAATTGCCCGTCAATTTTAAATACCGCTACGTCTGTGCCATCGACTTCAACAACGACATGTTCACCATCAGCCAAGGCTGTTCGTTCAATTACATCTATCCATTCAGACATTTCATTGACACCCCGTTTTGTGTTAAATATACATCGTACCGTAATAGTTTACCTTGGAAGCTCTCATTCGGTCTGCCACCCAATGGCTCGGCATAACCGGGACTTTTCACTACCACACGTTTACCCGCTATTTTTAAGGCGGTTGCAAACAACTGTTCCTTATCGGCATCATCGCCCACTAGATCGCGTAAAACCACGATAGCTTTTTTAGCCAAGGCCGATTTTTTGCGCTTGGGCGGAAACATGGGGTCAAGGTAGATGCAATCGGGCTTAACTGGCAGTTGCTCTAGTATGTCAATAGCATTACCTGTCAGTAACTGCGGCGGCGCTAAATTAAGTTGGCGCATCCAGTCCGGTTTAGCCAATCGAGCAAAACCATCCGCCAACAATACCGCCATGACTGGCGAATGCTCCACACATACGACTTCATAACCCATACGGAACATGGCAAGGCTATCCTGACCCCAACCCGCAGTGGCGTCAACTACCGTCCTTGTTTTGCGCCCCAATGCCTGCGCCAAAGGACCACTTTTGGCGATAGGCCAAGAACGTTGCTCCCCATGCCGGTGCTCTATATCGACAGTTAACCCGCGTTTCTTAATGTTTTCCCTGTCCAGTAACGACAAACAGCCTTCGCGCCAGCTTAGAAACAAGTTTTCTGGAATATTGGCATTAAGCGATTGATACAAAGGAACGGCCAGTCTTTCTGCAAGTTGTTGGAAGAGTAGAATATCGCCCTGGCCTTCATAAAGTACAGCTAGTTTTCCCGTGTATTTTTGATTTGAAGTTTTCGTGGCAATAGTTACTCTGTGGAAATCGATTTTTGTTCGTTTTTCAGGGCGGCATCTAGTGTATGCCAAGCTAATGTGGCACATTTTACCCTTGCAGGATACTCGCGTACACCCGCTAAAACCGCCAATTTGCCTACCGCTTCCAGATTGATTTCTTCATCTTTGCCGGTAGTCATTTCATGAAATTTTTTAAATAACTCCTCGGCTTCCTGTCCTGTTTTACCTTTAACAATCTCGGTCATCAATGAAACCGATGCGGTTGATATGGCGCAACCGGAACCTTGAAAACTGGCATCGACAATCCTGTCGTCATCCATTTTCAAGTATAATGTCAACCGGTCACCACATAAAGGATTGAACCCTTCGACTTGCCGGTCAGCATCCGCCATAATCCGAAAATTACGTGGATTCCTGTTGTGGTCGAATATGACCTCTTGGTAGAGGTCGCGTAGATCTTCAAACATTAACCAAATACCTCAATCAGGGACTCAATCCCTTGCATCAACACATCAATTTCTTCTTTGGTGTTATACATGGCGAATGAAGCCCTTGCTGTTGCTGGAACACCGTAAAAATCCATCACTGGCATGGCACAATGATGTCCCGCCCTGATCGCTATCCCCAAGCTATCCAACATCGTGCCTATATCATGGGGATGGATTCTAGCCAACACAAAAGACAAGATGGCGCCCTTGTCTTCAGCCTCACCAATAATCCTTAGACCTTTAATTTGCCTGGCTTGTTGCGTGGCATAAGCCAATAATTCAGCTTCGTAAGCGGCAATGTTAGCCATGCCGATTTCATTCAGATAATCAATAGCAGCGCCAAGCCCAACCACATCAGCAATATTGGGCGTTCCGGCTTCAAACTTGTAGGGCAGCGTATTATATTCGGTCGCTTCAAAGGTCACTTTGCGGATCATATCGCCGCCGCCTTGATAGGGTGGCATGGCTTCCAGTAAAGCCTGTTTGCCATACAACACACCAATCCCTGATGGGGCATAAAGCTTATGCCCTGAAAACACATAAAAATCACAATCCAAACCCTGCATATCCACTGGCATGTGAGGGATAGCCTGCGCCCCATCCAGCAATACCGGAATATTTTTATCATGGGCAAGCGCTATGATCTTTTTAACCGGATTGATCGACCCCAAGGCATTGGACATATGTACAACCGAGACCAATTTAGTCCTATCGCTGAGCAGTTTTTCAAACTCAGCGAATATCAACTCACCTTGCAGGTTGATCGGCGCCACTTTTAATGCCGCACCTGTTTGCTCGCATAACATTTGCCAAGGCACAATATTGGAATGGTGTTCCATTGCGGTGATTAAAATCTCGTCACCTGCTTTGATATTGGCCTTGCCATAAGCCTGCGCGACAAGATTGATGGCTTCGGTGGCGCCCCTGACAAAAATAATTTCTTTTTCGCTGGCCGCATTGATGAAATCTTTAACTTTGGTTCGTGCGCCTTCAAACTTATCTGTAGAGCGCACACTTAAGGTATGTACGCCGCGATGCACGTTGGCGTAGTCATGGCTGTAGAAATGCACGATACTGTCGATAACCGCTTTCGGCTTTTGGCAAGTGGCGGCATTATCCAGATAAACCAAAGGCTTGTTGCGTATTTTCTCGGCTAATATGGGGAAGTCTGCACGAATTTTTGCTACAGGGATTGTTGTCATAGTTTAGTCTGTTCGGATTTTGATGTGTTGCTTATTCGTTAACAGCGCATTATATTTGTTTATGATTCTAATTAGGTTTGCTTGCACTTATGGCCATTGTTAATCCTACCAAACACTTAACCGACCTCGATGAATGGCGCAGATTGGGCGAGGCTAATATTTTTCCACCTGGAAGCCGGATTGAACTGATTAATGGAGAAATTTTAGACATGGCACCGATAGGCTTTAATCACGCAGGTCACTTAAAACGCATTAATAATGTACTGACGCTTTAGGTTGCCGGTAATGCTATTGTTAGCGTACAAGACCCACTCCAACTCGGCGACATTTCCGAACCGGAACCCGATTTCATGCTGCTAAAGCCGAATGCCGATTATTACTCATCCCGTCACCCAATGGCTGACGATGTCTTATTGTTAATCGAAGTCTCCGACACATCATTACAATTTGACCAAAATCAGAAGCTACGCTTATACGTACTACACAACATCCCCGAATACTGGCTGCTAAACCTGAACGATGTTTGCCTGGAGGTGTATCGCAAACCTAACGGCGAAGTGTATGCTGAAAAAACCACTTTATACCCCGGCGATAGCGTGACTTTATCGCAACTCACAGACATCAGCATTCAGGTGTCCGATATTCTATAGCCACTCTTTATCAACACCTTCCTGGGGGAACCGTGCCAGCACCTGCTCCAAAACCTTATCGTGCAGGCTTTTAATCTTGATCTTATCGACCATTTCGTTAGCAAACGCAAACGTCAGCATATTGCGTGCAGTTTCTTCATCAACGCAACGTGATTGCAGGTAAAAAATGGATTTTTGATCCAATTGTCCAACCGTCACCCCATGTCCGCATTTCACATCATCCGCATAGATTTCCAGTTGCGGCTTGGTATCTGCCTCTGCTTCGTTTGACAACAACAGATTACGGTTATTCATTTGTGAATCGGTTTTTTGTGCATTTTCTGCGACGATGACACGCCCCTGAAAAACACCTCTGGCCCGGTCATCCAACACCCCTTTGTACATTTCCCTACTGATTGCATGGGGTTTGGTATGATTGATGCGGGTATGGTTATCGAGATGCTGGCGTTTTACGCCAAGATACAGCCCATTCAATTCGCACTCAGAAGCCATATCCAGATCGGTGTGTATATCGCACCGCGCCAACAAGCCGCCAAAGGCAAAGTTGTGATGTGTAAACCGTGCATCTTGTGCTTGCTTAATATAAGTACCACCAAAATGATAGGCTTTTTCAGACTCACACTGCATTTTATATAGCGTTAGATAGGCACAAGCCTCGACAAACACTTCCGTGACGGCTGCTGTCAGATAAGCGTTCGCCGCGCCAGTTCCCGACTGGCTCGCGGCATACACACCATCCCTGGCAATATCCATCCCGGCAAACGTCTCTATGACTTGCGCTTCTGCCATTTCATCAACAATGATTACATTGCGCGTGGTAGCCATTGCATCGGCTTCAGTCACGATATTCAGTAATTGTATCGGTTTGGCTAAAACTTGTTTGGCAGGAACGTGTACAAATACGCCATCGGTAAACCATGCGGTATTGAAGGCGACTAAGCTATGTTCAGCATTTGTAACCGTGCGACACAGATGGTTTTCCAGTAGAGACGCAAGATTTTGTGTCTCTACTAACGCATCCGCCATGCTCATGATTAAAACGCCTTCAGGCAAACCGTCTAACAGAGAATGCTCTGCTGAAAAATGACCATTGACCAACACCGCTGACCAAGCATCTTCCGGTTGAAAAGATTTCAGCCAATCTTTATCGACTGGACTTGTCGATAAAGTTGCCGAAGGCGCAAATAGCTTCTTCTCAATAGCAGACACATTCGTGTAACGCCATTCTTCCTCTCGCGGTGTCGGAAAACCCTGTACTGAGAATTTAGCTAAGGCATCTCGCCTTAACTGCTGTAACCACGACAACGTCTGCCCCGGTAAGGTGGGCGCTATCGTTTCATATTCAGCCACATAACGGCTAGGTGTTACTGTACTCATTAAGCTGCCACCTGACCTTCTAGCCAACTGTAACCTTTTTCTTCCAACTCCAATGCCAACCCGGGGCCACCGGATTTAACAATCTGGCCATTTGTAAGCACATGCACGAAGTCAGGCTTGATGTAATCCAGCAAACGCTGGTAATGCGTGATCATCACAAAGGCGCGGTCAGTCGAACGCAAGGAGTTAACACCTTCTGCAACCACTTTTAGGGCATCAATATCCAAGCCGGAATCGGTTTCATCCATGATGCACAGCTTGGGTTCCAGAATGGCCATTTGCAAGATTTCGTTACGTTTTTTCTCACCGCCGGAAAAGCCTTCGTTGACGGCGCGATAAAGGAATTTTTCATCCATTTCCAGTAATTTAACCTTGTGTTTTACCAAGGTTAAAAAATCCATTGCATCCACTTCCGGCTGGCCGTGATGTTTGCGGATAGCATTAAGCCCCGCTTTCAACAGATAAATATTACTGACACCAGGAATTTCAACCGGATATTGAAACGCCAGGAAAACGCCTTCCCTTGCCCGGATTTCAGGAGCCATCTCGGTCAAATCTGAACCTTGATACATGACTGTACCTTGGGTAATTTCATAGCCGCTTTTACCGGACAATATGTGCGATAAGGTGCTTTTACCCGAACCGTTAGGCCCCATAATCGCATGGATTTCACCCGCTTTTACGTGTAGGTTAATGCCCTTGAGAATAGGCTTGTCACCTACGCTGACGTGGAGGTTTTCTATGTGGAGCATGTATTTTACCATTTATGTTAAAAGCTATTTAAGCCTTAGCCTTTTATTAAGTAGGTATATGAATTTAACTCATCAAAAATGCGTTTATTTGTTCCTCTAATTTATTATTGTTCTCTCTTAAGC
>NZ_JBKKBJ010000175.1:0-12313 GCF_046714055.1 Methyloglobulus sp.
GTGCCAGCGTCGTCTTGCCCACGACGGGAATATCTTCAATCAATAAATGCCCACGCGCAAACAGGCAACACACCGCCAGGCGGATTTGCCTTTCTTTGCCGAGGATAACTTGATTGGCTGCTTTAAGTAGCTGCTGGATGTCATTTTGCATAGTTAATGGTAGGATGATTAAATTATGAGTTGTTGCCCTTAAGTATAGAACAACGCTTCTAGGGAAAACCAAAGGCAGGAGTTTTGCGATGAAAGAATATGAACAAGTACGCAGTAATCTAATTGAAATGCTGGAGGAACTAGACGACCGCCTAGCCAAAATTACCGCTGATGTTAAGCATACCGATGCGCCATTAGAAAAAGATTTCGCCGAATATGCCACGCAATCTGAAAATGACGAAGTACTGGATTACTTAGGCAATGCCGCCAGGGCAGAAAGGGATAGGGTGCAACAAGCAATCACCCGGATAGACAGCGGCGAGTACGGCATTTGCGAGTTGTGCGGCGAACCTATCAGAAAAGAGCGCCTGGAAGCTGTTCCCTATTCCAGTATGTGCGTCAAGTGTGCAAGCCAAGCTGGGTGTTGAGATTGGTAAGAACTTATCCGCAATTAACTTGATATATTTCATATTGTCGTGAATGGTGGACAAAAAGCCTGCCCCCCTACCTCTGCCACGCAAATCAAAATCCTCCAAAGCAATTTAAATGCGAGGAACGCAGGGTTAAGCGGCAACTGGGTCGCCTTTTCTTTGGATGGCTTTAGCCAGTAAATTACCCCTACAACGCCTCCAACTGGGCATAGCTCAGCATGAGCCACTTAACCCCAGCCTGCTTGAAATTAATTTGTGCCCTTTCTTGCGCGCCTTCCCCCTCAATCTGTAACACCACGCCCTCGCCAAACTTAGCATGGCTTATTCTCTGCCCTAGATTAAAACGCCTTGTTTGCGTTATTGAATTCACAGGCTTTTCCACCGCCAGCGGACGGCTGACATGGGCACGCATCCTGACTTCTTGTATAAACTCTGTAGGAATTTCCCGCAAAAACCGTGATGGCCTGGAATAATTTTCCCTTCCGTATATCCGCCTGGATTCAGCATAAGTTAGGTACAATTGCCGCATGGCGCGTGTCATTCCCACGTAGCAAAGCCGTCGCTCCTCTTCCAGCCGTGCGATGTCATCAGACGATTGTTGGGATGGAAATAAACCTTCTTCCATGCCGACCAGAAACACCAGCTTGAACTCCAAGCCTTTTGCGGAATGCAAAGTCATCAACTGTACGCAATCCTCAAACTCCTCGCCCTGCATTTCACCAGCTTCCAATGCCGCATGTGCCAGGAATAAATCAAGTTCGCCCAGGTTTTCTTCATTTTCCTGTTCGGCATCAAAAAGACGTGCCGCGTTAATCAATTCCTCCAGATTTTCCAGTTTGTCTTCACCGCGATCGCCTTTTTCATTTTTATATAAGGTAACAAGACCGCTTTGCTCGTTTACCATTTGTACTTTTTCGTGCAACTCCAAACCTTCTGCTTGTGTACATAGCCGATCAATCAAACCCAAAAACCCTGCCAACGCATTTTTTGCTCGAGCGCTCATAGGCTTTTGATTAAGCAGCATAATCGCCGCCGACCATAAAGAAATACCTTGTTCTTTGGCTATTAATCGTATATCGTCGATGGCTTTAGCGCCCAGACCTCGCGTTGGGGTGTTAATAACCCGTTCAAAAGATGGGTCATCGTGGCGGTTTGCCATCAGCCGCAGATAAGCCAGGGCATTTTTGATTTCAGCCCGTTCAAAAAACCGTAACCCGCCATAAACCCGATAAGGCGTACCCGTCGCCATCAATTTTTCTTCGAATTGTCGGGATTGTGCATTAGATCGGTACAAAATGGCGGCATCGCTACGCAAGCCACCTTCATTCACCCAGGCCCTGATACGGTCAACTACAAAATAGGCTTCATCCAGCTCATTAAACGCCGCATACAGGGAAATCAGCTCCCCCTCGCCCGCATCCGTCCATAGTTCCTTGCCCATTCGGGCTTCATTCATGCTAATGACCTTATTGGCTGCCTTAAGGATGTTGCCCGTCGAACGGTAGTTTTGTTCGAGCTTTATCACTTGATGATTGGGGTAATGCCGTTGAAAACTAAAAATATTTTCAATTCGTGCGCCGCGCCAGCCATAAATCGATTGGTCGTCATCGCCCACGACAAACAGGTTATCTTTACCTTCGGTTAACAGACGTAACCAGGCATACTGGATGGTATTGGTATCCTGGAATTCATCGACATGCACCTGCAAGAACCGCTGTTGGTAGAACTCCAGCAAATCGGGATTATCACGCAAGAGTTCATGCGCCCGTAACAACAGTTCGGCAAAATCGACCAAACCCGAACGGTCGCAAATTTCTTCATAAGCCCGGTACACTGCCAGCATTTGCCGTTGGAAAAGATCGCCGGAATCTAGCTGATGCCTAGCCCTTTTGCCTTCATCTTTTTGGGCATTAATAAACCATTGTATTTGTTTGGGCGGCCATTTGGTTTCATCCAAATTCATTGTAGCCACCAAGCGTTTAATCACCCTTAATTGGTCGGCAGAATCCATTACCTGAAAAGTGTCCGGCAGTTTTGCTTGCTTGGCATGTCGCCTTAGCAAACGATGGGCAAGCCCATGAAAAGTGCCGATCCACATCGTGTGCGTTGAAAGACCCAGCAACCCTTCGAGCCTGTTCCGCATTTCCCTTGCCGCTTTATTGGTAAACGTCACCGCCAAAATGCTGTGGGTTGACACGCCTTTCACCTGAATCTGCCAGGCGATGCGATGCACCAATACTCGGGTTTTACCGCTGCCCGCGCCTGCGAGAACAAGAACTGCCCGGTTGGGCGCAGTCACTGCCGAACGTTGAGCATCATTTAAAGGATCTATGATATTCGTAATATCCATGTTATCGCTTGCACTTTTTTAGGAGCTGTGTATATTGCGAGTGATTCTGGCGACAGAATGACGATCACCCGACAACATAATAAGAACTACATCCAGAGGAGACTAAGATGAGCTTTGATTATAAACGCATGACCAAATTTGAACACAACGTGGGGCAAAAAGAAAAAAAATACCGGTTATATGCCGGTGCGGCACTACTGGTTATTTCTATTTTCACCGCACAAATCATTTTATTGCTGGCAGGTTTGGCACTGGTTGCAACTGGCTATTCCGGCTGGTGTCCGGTTTACTCAGGACTCAACAAAAATACCTGTGCAGCAGACGAAAGTTCAGCAAAATAAATCCAAGGAAACTACAGGGACGTAGTTTCCATCCGTATCATCTTAGTCCTCTTTGCGACATTCCCCTTCCAACACATCCTTATCAGAAGATTTTCCCGGCTGGAAATGTCCCCCGGCTTGGACGAGGTAATTTTCGATAATGTATTGCGCTATTTTCCTGCGTAGCTGCGGAATCAGGCAGGCGAAGCCTAATATATCGGTAATAAAACCGGGGGTTAATAGCAACACACCACCCACCAGAATAATAGGGCCTTCGATCATTTCATAAGCGGGGATCGTTCCTTGCTCAAGGTTTGCCCGCAATCTTTGAAAAGTTGCAAAACCTTGCTGCCTCAACAGCCATGTACCCAGCACTGCGGTAAAGACGACCAGAAATATGGTCGGAAATGCGCCGATCAATCCACCTACTTTCAACAGCAGATAAATTTCGATAAATGGAACAAGCAACACCACTAAAAAAATACTTTGAAAACCTTTCATATATCTCTTACACTGACAGTTGTTGGTACAATATAGGGCTAATTGACTGCAATTCCTAGCATAAAATCAGGTTGATGCGCTTATGTACCCTACGTACAAGCTAAAATGACACAGCTTATTATCACACTCTGTACCTGTCCCGATAAAGATACAGCGGAAAAAATTGCCCGGCTACTGGTTGAGGAGAGTTTGGCGGCCTGTGTAAACATTTTGCCTAATATAAGGTCAATCTATTCCTGGGAAGGGCAAGTCGAATCAGCTGAGGAGCATCTGCTCATCATTAAATCACCTCAAACTGGTTATCAGGCCATTGAAACCGCAATCCGCCGCCATCACCCTTATGAACTTCCTGAGATTATCGCCGTTCCAATAGAGCGTGGTTTACCTGAGTACATCAACTGGATTAATTCATGTCACGCTTCAAAATAATTGTTTTCTGCTTACTGCCGTTGCTTGTCCAGACCGGCTTTGCCTTGGACAGTAACGCGCTGTTACCGCCCGAACAAGTTTTTCAAGCCTCAGCAAAAGCAGTCAGTCCCGATCAAATTGAAGTGACCTGGACGATAGCCAAGGGCTACAGCCTGTATCGTAAAAACATGCGTTTTGAAGCCAAAACGTCAGACATTAAATTAGGCGATGCGGTTTTCCCCCTCGGAGAAATTAAACATGATGAGCTATTAGGCGATATTGAACATTACCGGGAACAACTAAAAATCAAGCTACCCGTACTAGCCCCCAACGGCACAACCTCTACCCAGTTACTCATCCGTTATCAAGGCTGTGCAGACATCGGTGTTTGTTATCCACCCCAGGAAAAGACGCTAAACATCAATCTCCCAGCGCCTACGCTTGCCGCCAACGTTTCACCCGTTGAAGGTTTGGTGAAAGGGTTTTCGGGACTAAAAGCCAATCTTTTCCAAAGCGAGTTGCTGCCGCCAGACCAGGCATTCCAATTTACCGCAACCGTAAAAGACCCCGCCACGCTTCATGTTAGCTGGCTGGCTGCAGAAGGCTATTATCTTTACCGTGAAAAAACCCAGGTGCAACTGAACGGTGCGGAAAATGTAAAGTTAGGCGCTTACACGATCCCAAACGGCATACCAAAAGAGGATGAAGCGTTTGGTCACGTCGAAATTTTTTATGGCGAATTGAGCTTTGATATTCCCCTTATCCGCGCGGAAACCTCGCCGCAACGCATTACCCTACTAACCAATTACCAAGGCTGTGCAGACCGTGGCGTGTGCTATCCGCCCATGAGCAAAACAGTTGACCTGGAACTCCCGCTGGCGACAAAAGGATCGTTATCTCGCAATTCAGCCAAGCGAACTTCATCGCTTTCTGAGCAAGATCAGATCACATTATCCTTACAAAACGATAGCTTATGGGTGACGATCCTTAGTTTTTTTGGTTTTGGCCTGCTGTTGTCGCTCACTCCCTGCGTTTTTCCGATGATCCCGATCCTATCCGGCATTATCGTTGGCCGAGGACACAACATCACCCCGGCATGGGCATTTTTACTGTCCCTAAGTTATGTCATCGCCTCGGCAATCACCTACACCTTCTTTGGCATATTGGCGGCGCTATTTGGCAGCAATTTGCAAGCCATTTTCCAAGAACCTTGGATTATCGCCTTGTTCAGCGCCATTTTTGTTTTGCTGTCACTCTCCATGTTTGGTTTTTACAATCTGGAATTACCCGACTTTATCCGCGCAAAACTACATAATTCCAGCGAGAAACACCGTGATGGCTCTATGTTTGGCGCAGCCATCATGGGCGCGTTGTCTTCACTGATTGTCGGCCCCTGCGTCGCCGCACCACTCGCGGGTGCTTTAATCTACATCGGCCAAACTGGCGATGCCCTGTTAGGTGGCAGCGCACTATTTATGATGGGCATGGGCATGGGTGTACCGTTGCTAGTAGTGGGCACATCTGCCGGAAAACTATTACCCAAAGCGGGAAGCTGGCTTAAAGTGACCAACGCCGTGTTCGGTGTGGTCATGCTGGGCGTTGCCGTATGGATGCTTTCCCGCATCCTGCCGCCAGCCGTCACCATGCTGCTCTGGGCGCTGTTGCTTATCCTCCCGGCAATCTACCTCAGCGCCATTGATCCGCTGCCCGAACACAGTTCCGGTTGGCGAAAACTATGGAAAGGCGTGGGAATCACCATGCTTGCCTACGGCTTATTGCTGCTGATCGGCTTTAGTATAGGCAACAGTAACCCCTTGAAACCGCTGCAAGGCTTTGGAGTGACCGCCGCGAAAGCAAACGAACAAGGGATCAATTTTGAACGGATAGCCTCACTGGCAGAACTGGAAGCAAGAATCAAACAGGCTAACGCCAATAAGCAGCCAGTCATGCTGGATTTCTACGCGGACTGGTGCATTTCCTGCAAAGAGATGGAAGCCTACACCTTTACCGATGCCAATGTTAAACAAACCCTGGCTGGCTTTGTCCTTTTGCAAGCAGACGTGACCAAACAATCGGAAGCTGACAAAGCGCTATTGGCAAAATTCAACTTGATTGGCCCGCCCGCCATCCTGTTTTTTAACGGCAGCCAACAAGAAAACCAATCGTTACGGATCATCGGTTATCAAGATGCGAACACCTTTATCAAGACCTTGCAGCAAGTAAAATCATGAAACAATCAGCCCTCATTTTTACCGTTGCCGCCATTGCGTTCGTAGGCGGCATTAGTATTCGAGGGCTGTTATCTTCATCACTAGACCAATCTAGCAAGACCGATCAAACCTACCAAACTCCATTGCCTGAATTCAGCCTGCCTGACCTGTCCGGCAAACAGCACAGCATAAAAGAGTGGCAAGGCAACAAAGTGCTTGTCATCAATTTTTGGGCGACCTGGTGCCCACCTTGCCTAAAGGAAATGCCTGAATTCGCCGCACTGCAAAGCGAGTATTCGAATAAGGGTTTACAATTTCTAGGTATCGCCCTGGATGATTCCGAACCGGTCAAGGAGTTCATTGCCAGCCATAAAATCAACTACCCTATCCTGATGGGGGGAAATCAAGGTACGAAACTTGCCCACGATTTAGGCAATATCGTAAATACCGTACCTTTTACCGTGATTGTCAACAAAAAAGGACTGGTCGTACAAAGGCACATGGGGGAAATGGCCCGTGAGCAACTGATCAAAACCGTTACTCCTTTATTTTAAGCCCCTAGCCCCTAGCCCATAGGGCAATTTTGTGTAAGTTAACCTCCATCACCCTCAAGCTATCGTATCTACTTTTTGGGTTCCTCCTGAAGACTTATCGCCTAAGGCTTTTAAAGCAACAAACGGAAGATCCTTCCATTCTTCTCTATTCCAAAATCGTATGTAGCGCTTGAATTGGCGCTTTGTTGAAATAATTGCAAACGCATCGGGGCCTAGCAGCGTAAGCATCTCAGCACAATACCTAGTAATTTCTTCTTCCGCTTGTTTTTGTCCGAAACTTTTTCCTCCATGCGCCATGCCCAACAAAGCTAGTTCCGCGAGTGTTCCCAGCGCCCATGCCCGATCCAGTCCTGTTGATTTTATCAACTGCCACTCGGCAATCTGTCGGGCAGCGCCCCATGAACGGACATAATTCTTTGATAAGTCTTTAAAGACCGGGACATCGGCTAAAACTGGTGTCGCCATGATGGAAAGATATTGGGTAATGACCCAATGATTATGGGGTTCGACCTCTAGAGCCTCTCGATAGAATTCACGGGCAGCTTCATAAGCTTTTTTGCCTTCGTTTTTCCACTTCACGTTTTCATCAGGATTAGTGGGTTTACTGTCAGCAAGCAAATAAAAGGCGATCCCGATACGTTTTTCGCTAGCCGCACTCATGCCGAGGCGTTCGGCTTTTACTTTGGGGGATGATTGTGCTTCTGGTTCTTCACGCCACACCTTGAGTTCAACACGAATTGTCTTGCATAGCGACTCGATCTCCACATCGCAACCCTCTGGGATTGAGGCGATTTTTTTGATGTCATTGTCATCAGCACCAACGAGTTCGTCGATACGCCCGAACTTGACCTCAAGCCCTGCCCGTACCTGTTTGTCTCGAAAGTCATCGACTTGTTGCTCAAAATCTTCTGGTACTGTGGCATACGCGACAATACTGGCCCAATCGTGGGTGCCGGATGAATCTGTGCGCAGGCGCTGGCGCAACTCATAGAGCACCCGGCGCGGATCGATGCCTTCCAGTAAGCGACTGTAAAGCACTTCAGCGGCAATGGACGAAGCACGCATCCACAATGGAAACTGTGAAGCAATGACCCAGGGAATACCGGCCGCATGCAGTTCATGGGCAATGCTGCCGCCGGGAGTCAGCACTGTTTCAATATTGCCTGAATCGCAGGTGGCGAGAGTAACCAACGTGGGCCTTAATTTCATTTTACCCGAAGCATCTCGCGCTGTGAGTGCAATAGCGAGGCGCTCACCATCAACGATGTCTTTACCCAGGTCGAGTTCATTGCATAACGCTACGCCATAGCGTTTATCACCCGAATCTTCCAGTGGCGCACCATGCGCCAGTATATGAATGTGGGTATATTCTGTCGCTGCACAGGCCTCGCGGATTTGTTTCAGGCTGGCATTGGGCAAGACAGTTAATATGTTTTTCACATCCCCGATGCGGTCTTTGGCCTTGTCTGTATCTCTAATTTTCACCCAAGGTTCGATGGCCGAACGCAGCGCCTGCAAATGCGCTTGAGCGGGAACGACAAGACCATCCGGCTGCGCGGAAACAAACAGGATACGTGGGGGGCGATTCCAAATAATCCGTAAGGGATGTCCACGACGGATTTCCCGTGTAATGGTTATAGGCCTTCGCGTTTGTAAAAACAAAGGCGAACCGGAAGACGGGAAACCTTCCATGCCAATCGCAAATTCAAAGGGAATCAAGCCTAATTCAAAGGCAGACAAGGAAAGTGCCAAATGTACCAATTGCCTGGTTTCTAAGGTAGATTCGCCTAATTCAGAGAGCAGCGCCGGAACTTGTCCGAGTACACGTCCGATAGATTCGCCTATATCATGGACTTCCGCTTGACGTTGCTCGTCTTTGGCGGGATCTTTATTGGATTCGTAGCGCAACCGCCGCAATCGCATCAGCAATTGTCGGTGTTCAAACGGCATTTGCACGGTTACCGGGCCATCCTCGCCGCATAACGCAATATAAGGTGTTAGCGGTGACAGTAATTGATTATGCGCTGGCCCTGGCCTGAGCAATTCCAGCTTTACTTTGCGGATTTTATTGTTTTGGGTAGTCATCAGGGCTTCTCCACGCGCTGTTTAGTTTCAGGTTCACCTGTACCATCACCGATAATATGATTCAAACGACCGATGACTTTACCCTTTTCCTCTTTTATCGATACCGCGCTGGTTCGATCCAGGACGAACGGGTTGCCCTTGAATTTCGCGCTATCGATAGCTTCCATGCGGCCGTTAATCAGCACATCGTAAACTGGCTTGAAAGAAGCGGTATCCTTCAGCATATCTTCGGTAAACTTCAATAAACGGATCCAGGTGCCACAGTTGAAATAGTAGCGTCCACCGCCCATGTTGATTGCGCGTTCGAGATGGGTGTGGCCGGTTATTACGAAGTCGATGGTCGGCCCAACGTCAGCCGTCACTTGTTTATAGGTATCGTCCTCATCAGTCATGTCGAAAGTCTTGTCGTTTACCAACCAGTCCTTAAGCGCACGCCGGAGTGCTTCGTCTTTGTCTACACCGGTAATCCAGTCCCAAATTAACTGGGGGGTTCCTAAAGTGCCGTCCACAGATGTAGTATGCCTATCTGGACGATTAAAGTTTTCTTCCGCAGTTAGCAACATGTCGTCGGCGTTGCTTAGGCTAGCCGATCCGGCATTCAAAAACCCGGCTTTAAGGTTCGGCCCCAGTAATTGATCGACCGTGATGGGTGTGGGGACATTCTGTTCCGGCGGCTGAAAGCCATCCGCCGACAAGCGCTGATCAACCTGTTTCTGGCCTTGCAACTTTTCACCGACGATAGGAAGCAGTTTGGTGATCTTGCTCGTTTGCGACGGATCCAGTACCAACAAAGTGCCGATGGCGGCGAAAGTCTCAGGTTTCAGAAGGTCGATCCAGGCAAACTTGCGCTTAACCTCGTTCATCACCTCCTTGACCATCCGCGTTCCGGCGTTCGGATACCACTCACTGGGGTCTAGCGAGCGCCCGGCATTCAAGCGCCGCCCGACTTTCGCCAGGTCTTCGTAGCGGTTATAATTCCAGGCATCCACTTCATTGCCGTGCGTACAATAGACACGTGAGTTGCCCACCGTGCAGGTATAACCCGCGCCAGTCGTAGAAAATTCAATACGTGCCCGTGCTTTCAGGTCGTCCCCTGCGAGGTACGAAACAACCAAACGCTGTACCGTCGGAAACGACATCTCTATATCATGATTGCCGATCACAATCACCAAGGTACGCCCTTCCAACTTGACGAACGTGGCCAACGCTTGCCAAACATGGGAGAAAGATGGGTCACCCATGATCCGCCGCACCGTGGCAATCACCTCATCGACTGCAACATAGCCGTATATGTCTTCAGCCAGCGTGTCGATGACATCACCGTTCAGGACCAGCGCCACGTTCCCGCCCGACCGCTGTCGCCCAACCCAGCCGATGTAGTTGGCAAGGCGCTTGGTCTCGCGCAAAATCTGGAAACCGGGCTTGCCGCCCATGTGGATGTCTGAGATAACATGGACTTCATCGTAATTGGGAAAATCACCCATAACTTTGCCTCATTGGATTAAGACGGTTGCAATCTTGCTTGATTGTATCTGATTTTGGGTTAAGTAGCCGCATGGAATGGGAATAAGTAAATAGCAAATTCAACTCTGAAGTGAGTTTTTTTCCATAAGCACCAGCATCGATCACGCCCAACCCGATTTGTTTAAGGCTTGTTCCAGCAGGCTCGACTGGATAGGTGGTAGTTTTTTGCTCCCGATCAAAAAGCGCTCGTCTACGCTCCGCCACTTGGAGGCATGCAAAAGTTATAACATACGATTTTGGACAGGTTCTGAGCGTTGTTATTTGTCCAGGATTGAAATTTGCATCTCTCCTTTCTCCTGCCCGACCTTGAACAATTGCAGTACATTCATTCCCAACAGAGGCTGGCTTAAGTTGGGGACGATTACCACGGGCACATCTTTCACTACAAAGGGCCCGAACTGAAGTTTTTTTATTTTTGCGGTGCAGGCATCGACGACACCATTCGCGGTATTCATGTTGATTTTATTGTCGCAATAGATTTGTGCACCATGGGCGAGAGATTCCGGCAAGGAGACAAATGAAGCGCCAGTATCGACAACAAAATTAAGTGAATTACCATCAACACTGCCTTCTGTAGCATAGTGGCCGGCAGCATTCTGTTTGAGTTTTAACACCGGACTAGGCTTTTTCTTGTCCTTGTCTTGCTCCGTTCCTGATTCGGAAACGGGCGGATTGGCTCGTTCCTTTTGCGCCCAGGAGGTGACGGTTTGCGCGTTGTCTTTACAGGCGGAGTTTTGGTAAATCAGGATACCTTGCTGATTTTTGCACTTGTAAATCATTTCCTGGCTCCATCCACTCATACTCGACGCGGCTAAAATGGCGATAAATAGCGATTGGATGACATTTTTTTGCATAACTTTCCCCTAATCCTAAAAAAATCAGTTAGATTTGATGTTTACGCGCTACCGTAGGGGCAATCCCTTGTGGTTGCCCGGACAGGCACAAGGCCTGCCCCTACAATGCTCTCACCATTTGGATGATTAATTATATTTGTACAATGCCTTGATATTTCTTAACTTAAATTTGATCATGAATATTGCAACTGATTTTTTAGGTTATTGATGTATTAGGACTTGTTTCAAACGAAAGCGTACGTAAGTTTTTCTAGCGGGCATTGCCAGCCGCTTGAATGACATCAAGAATTCTAGTCTAAATTCGTAAACAGACCCTAAATTGTTAACATCAAAGAACCGGCCCACTCCCTGTCAAACCAAATGCAACAAATCCCGATGACGGCGCACCCTGACTGAGGCGATGCAGAAGAATGAGGCGAACGCCGCTACCATGATGTAAAAAGAAATCGGTGAATTGGAACCCGTCAAGGTGATCATTTTGGTCACCAGTATGGGTGCAGTGCCGCCGAATATCGCTGCGGCGAGATTACAGGCGAGAGACATGCCGGTATAACGCGTTTTGGTGGGGAACAATTCAACCACCAAGGTGGGGATGGGCGCTATGTAAGAGCCTAGAATGGCCGAGAACATGAGTTGAGAAACAAGGACATAGGCAAAGGTTTTTTGCTCCAGCAGGTAGATGTAAGGTATAGCGAAGGCTACATACAGTATCAGCACGACTTTAAGGACGACTTCCCGGTCTTTGTTATCGCTAAGCCAGGCAGAAATCGGCGCGACGACCATCATGGTCAACAAACTCAGCGAAAAGATCAGCAGGGAGTCTGAGGTGGAAAACTTCAGGAACTTGACCATGAAGCTGGGCATAAAAACCGTTTGGATATAGAACGGGATGGTCACCGCCAGGTAAATGCCGATCCCCAATAGAA
>NZ_JBKKBJ010000176.1:0-8665 GCF_046714055.1 Methyloglobulus sp.
AGTAGAAATGCTGATTTACCGCAAAGACAGCTTTAGTTTTGATGAATATTATTGTTTTGACGACGACGATAATTATTTGCAGCAACTAAGGCGTAGTTGGGAAGCGAAGCTGCGCGAAGCGGTTGCAGCTTTACCTGGCTTAAATAAAGGGACCGTTAAACCTATGCCGGTTACGTTGTAGGGCTATAGTGCTAATTATTCCTCTACCAATGGCAGTAGTTGCTTAATTTTAGCTGAATGTAGCCAGCTA
The DNA here is from genome assembly GCF_046714055.1 of Methyloglobulus sp. Taxonomy (GTDB): domain Bacteria; phylum Pseudomonadota; class Gammaproteobacteria; order Methylococcales; family Methylomonadaceae; genus Methyloglobulus. The sequence goes on from NZ_JBKKBJ010000176.1 coordinate 251, forward strand.
TAAATACGCTTACATTGGGTTATCGTGCACTCGCGCCCTGGAAATCATGCGTTTTACTTCCGAGCCAGTATTGATTGCTGTAATTTCTATTTCGGGATGTTGGCGGGCAAAAACCCTGAACACTTCATCTGCGAATGCTTGACCGATTGAAGTAACTCCAGCGAAGTCAAACACAACGACCTTAAAACTTTCGATACGAACCAACAACCTCTTGGCTTGTGACCTGGAAACAAGATTGTCATCACCATACTGGGTCAGATTCACTGGGACTACTGTTTTTGTGAAACCATAATCTTCGCCAACCGAAAACTTGTCGAACACCTTCTTAGTCGTTCGAGCGGTATGGTTACGAAGCTCCATTTGCACACAAGTTCCACTAGTGTTTCCTTCAGATTGTAGTATCCAGTCTTCTTTTTCGTTGAAGTCATGTGAAAAGAAAACTCCTCCAGATAGGATCGTGAAATCATCAAACATGCGGGAGCTAAAAAATATGCCTTCACCTGAATGGTTAGCTGGGGAGGTGGTAAACTTACCTTTCGCTAATTCAAGCACAGCATGACGTTCGTCTAGTAGACCAAGGGCTGCTTGAATTTTCTTAAAGATCCCGACCCCATCATCGTCTATCGTAATCTCGGTACTAGCAGCGGTTTTCTGGAATGTTACCAAGAGATGTGCCGCACTTGAGTGCTCAAGGGCATTATTGAAAATTTCAGTGAAGCCATAGTGCCAAATATTCAACACATTAGCTGGCATTGAACCTAATAAGGGGGAAATATCCTCACGCCATGCCTGATCCTCGGTAACATTCGAAGGTAGTTGATAGGCTTTTTCCCATTTGGCGAGTGGCGCTAAACCATAGACCTTATTCCTAGTCTTACCAGTTTCAGTGATTGCACCCTCTTCTATTAGAAGTTGTATATGTTTATTTACAGCTTGGCGCGAACATCCAAACTTTTTAACAGTAACTTTAACAATATCCGATGGGTGATTCTGTACATTATCAATAATGAACCGCCGAACCTCCGTTCCTCTATCTCGAATGTTTGTCATGCCTTGCTATTTTGTCAACCATAATCGTAATCATTGTCAACTATATGTCAAATTTTGTCAACCGCAACGCATGAAGCTAAATAGTTTCAACAATTAATAGTCATGCAAAACTGAAGCGCTGCGACAATCAGCCTTTTTATCCGTCATTACGAATCAACCGAAGGCTGGGGTTGAAGAAATTGCTGAAACTCAGCAAATCTAAGTCTCAGAATACTGTGTTTCGTTCCTCGATCTAGCCTAAATTACCTACATTCCTTGAATTATAACCTTACCAACACCTCACCCCTTCCCATTTCCGACATATCGCCCGCATAGCGTTGAACCCGGTTGAAAGCTGAGGATGCGTCGGCAAATTTAGAGTTTCTGTTTTTAAATGACGCAAACAGTAATGGCAGGAAACCCAGGGTATGCGCCCCGCAGTCATTAAAACTGGCTGGTAACTGGGGCTGCTTCCATAACAATAAGGTTCCACGGCGCATGGCGTAGCCTAAATAGCGGCCTGTTTTACCCATCACCGCAATGGTTCCGGCAGTCATCCGCGAACCGCAATATTCGCCCGCATTACCTTCGATAAGAATAGTGCCGCGACGCATGTGATCGCCCGCACGGTCGCCAACATTACCTTTGATGAGGATAGTACCGCCTTTCATCCCCATTTTGTTGCCGGGCAGCGCAGCTCCGAGAAAATCACCCACATTGCCGGAAATTTCAAGATAACCTTTTTTCATTTCGCAAGCGGCATACAGACCGACATTGCCGGATACCTTGATTTCGCCAAATTTCATGCCCATGCCGAGATATGCCCCCACATCGCCGGTCACGGTAATGGTTCCACCATCGAGTTCTTTGCCGATAAAGTCCAGCTTACCAAAACTATTGTTTATGGTAATGTTTTGCGTGTCGTCTCCAGAAATGTTGAACAATTCGCCGACTGAAATTTGTTGTTTGCCGCTTTGTAAGGTTAGATCTGCGATTTCATTCACTGTCTTGCCGGACAAATTAGCAGGTACCAAGAGTGACATATCGACACGTTGTTTGGGTTGGTATTTCAGCGTAAAAGTCAAAGCGCTCATGCCATGATCTCCTGCAAATGGAAGTGGAATGGCCCTAGCTTGCCGCCATAATTCCCGGCGCTGATGCGTTTGATGCCATAGTCTGCACCCAGGTCGCAAACAGCTTGAATGCCCGCTCGCATGGCTTTATCAATATCTTCTTTGCTTAAGCCGTCAATCACAATTTCCATAACGGACTCAATGTCAGGTGAAAGTTCGGTTTTGGTCATGCCTTTTAAGGTAGGACAAAACGCATCATTGGTTGAGGCATTCAGCGCCGCGTATTTGGAACCGACTTTAGAACCCGAACGCACCACGCCCCCAGGAAACGGCATAATAACGCTGGGGACTTTATTCATGGCCTCGATAGCCGTTTCGCACGCCGTCAATACTTGTGTCTGGGATTGCCCCAATACCAGGAAGTTACCGCCACCGACGGCATCGACTTGCCCCGTGGTCGCTTCGGTCAAAAATTCGCCGTCCATAACGGGAATACGCCAATAGCGTTTACCTGAGATGACTTTGGCAATCTGAAATCCGTCGCCAAAATAACGCAGATTTTTACCGAGCGGAATTTTTATGGCGCTCTCAATCCCAGCAAACAAGGCCGAGGTGGGGGATGTCAGAACGCACTGCCCTGCCCTGGTTTCAAGCTGTTTTGCCAAGGTTTTGCCGCCCATCGCAAAAATCATGACGGCGACACCAGGGCGGCCATCTGGGGTTTCCGAGGCATCCAGAATCCTGTCGATACCGGCTTCACAGCCGCAAGCGATAACCGATGTTGCAAAACCCGTCATGGCTTGCGCCGCAATCATGGCCCATTTTTCATTCTGTGCCGTGATGATCGCCCGGGTTGCCTTCATGGGGAAGGCTTCGGCAAAGGTTGCGTCGATGGTTACGCCGTTGATAATCATGATGTTATGCTCATTTTTGAACTATTTTTCAGCATCTCGGGCTGGACTAACTAATTAGCGAGTTTTTGGCCTAACTGTTAAGCAAATAACCCTGTAATTCGGGATAATTTTTAAAATGACTATCAACACTCATTAATTTAGCCTGATAGTTCAACGCTGTGGCGATAATCATTCGATCAAAAGGGTCTTTATGAATATCTGATAAATCAACGGCGCGGCACGTAATGGCGGGTGATAACGGCAATAAATCAATACTAGCAGGCGCTAATGCCTCTTGTAACCATTCATTAGTCGGCAAAGGCAAAATCAAACGCTCGCGTTTTACCAATTGCGCTATTTCAAAACAAGAGATAATCGAAACAGCTACCCGTTCGGTTTGTTCTATGCAGTCAATTTGTTGTGCCGATAAATAACTGAATTTATCATTTAACCACCATACCCAAATATGCGTATCCAATACGACTATTTCAGGCATTCAAAATCCTCATTATCAACGCAGGGTTCTATTAAATCGCCGATTATCTTGCCTTTACCAGCAATGGAAACAGGTGGTTGACGGCGCTTACCAATGGCTTGATGATTTGTGATTAGCTCATGCAGAGCCATATTAATAATTTCATTAACATCCTCAAGACCCACGCACTGTGAGGCATTTTCTAATAAGGTGTCGTTTATAGTGATTGTTTGTTGCATGGTTAAATCCTGTTGTTGATACTAATTGGCTTCAATAATTAAGTTGGCAATAATGTCCATAGAGCATAGCATGAGCTCACTATTGCATTATGCCGCTCACTTTAAACCCAAGATATAGTTCTAATCATTATATTTTTCACTTAACAATCGGACGATTATCTGTGACCACTTTATGCTATCAAAAACCAATGGTTTTATGACAGGCTTTGTCCCATGAACATCTGACATATCACTTCTTAGTGTCTGCATTACAAAAGCCGCTTGATTGAGAGATTGTTTTAGATTGCTCTTGAATTGGGTAATATTAGAATTCTTCCATTCAATTTCAATAAGTTGCCGATCAATAGCTTCAAAAACACCTACTGCTTCTAGTGATTTGGCACATCGTTCTCGAAAAGAACTTTTCTTTACATCGCCAAGATTTTTTTCTCGATATAATCGCTCAGTTACACTATCAACGGCAGCACATGCAGACGATACTGAGCCACTTAAATCACCATCTCTAAATTTTGTTGCAGCTTTAACCAAATCATTCCGTGCAGACGGCTCTAACTCGTTTAAATCTGATATGTCTAAAATCTCAATAGGCAAGACTTTATTGTCAATAAGTTGCCAGCCTAATCGGTTAAGACAGTATTTCAATCTCTTTTTTAAGTTTCGTTGTTCATGACTGAAGTTACTATTTAGCTTGAATTTGCCGCTTAAAATTTCTTCTATGACGATATGTAAAAAACGACTCTTAAATTCGTTATCATCGCGTGGAAAATAACCCCCTATTTCTGATACAAGCTGATCTGTACCTGTATTTTGTTGTCGCCAATCGTCATAACCTAAACCATTGAGGATTGTCATATTAAACCCAGCAAGCCCGACAATATCCTTAATATCGTAGTAATTAAATTTTTTTAGTATTGGAACCACAGCAGCCCATGCCGAATTGATGTCTTGGTTCATAGTGATTTAACCGTTGGATGAACCGTAATGCTCCCCCGCCCATCTTCCGTAATTTCATCATCGCTGATTTTAAAGTTACCCAGTTTCATGGTGAGATAGCGGTCAAAATACGATTTCAAATCCTTTTCCACTGCGGGATCAAAGTCCGGCCTGACGACATGGGTTGTACCCCATTTTGTGTGTACGACCTTTCCGTCAACCACCACCAATTCACCATCTTTGAACACATAATCGGGTTTTTCAAACATGGCTTGGCGATTGGTGTTATCGGTATACACCGTAATATCGGCAAAGTTTCCTGCGCTCAAGCCACCACGGTCTTTTAAACCGATCAGCTTTGCCGCACCCGCACGGGTCATAATGGCGATTTCCTGCAAGCTGTATTCACGGGTGATTGAAGCCAAAGTCGTCATTTTTTGCGCTTCTGGATGGATAGTCGCTAACACGTCATTACGGAACGTCCTGTCCATTAACAAGCGGATCAGATGCGGATAGCTGGTGAATGGCGCACCGTTAGGGTGGTCTGTAGTCAGGAAAATACGCCAGGGATCGTCCACCAACAAGAAAGTCTCCAAGCCTATCGCCCATTGCAGGGCATTGACAAAATTCTGATCCCGGTACTTGAACGGCACGACACCGCAACCGGCATCGCACTCGATGTCCATGCACACCCATTTATTGGGGCTGGCATGTTTATGGTTGGCATGTTGGCACATGCTGTCACCGGATGCGGTAACCGTCTGACCAAACAAAATTTGCCCGACATCAATCGTAATATTCTTGTTGTTATTGACGGCCTCAGCAATTTGCGCCGCGCCGGAAGAAAACTTGAGATCACCCTCCGTACCGTAACTATGAAATTGGATATGGGTCAGGTGCATCGGCAAACCGCCAATGCCTTGAATGGTATCCAGCGTGGTGTTCATATTGCCTGGAACACCGAGATTACAACCATGAACGTGCAAAGGATGGGTGATACCCAATTGCTTAACCGCTGTCGCCAAGACCTGAAGGATTTGGCGGGGCGTTACGCCATAATGGCAATTTTGTTCATCCAGATCGAGTTTGCGCTGGTTAAATTTGAATGCGCTGATGCCGCCTGGATTGACGACCTTGACGCCAATCGCCTTGGCTGAATGGATCGTCCATGCGACATAATCGTTGATGGCTTTCTGGTCTTTTTTGGCGGTCAGCATCCGCAGGAAGTAGTCGTCGCTGCCCAACATGACATAGCCGCCCTTGTCCAGAATGGGAATGTCCGCCATTTCCATATGGGCTTGGCGTGCGTTAACGGGCAACACCGCCGGTTCAAACCCTGCGGTGTAGCCCATTTCTGCGTAGCGATAGCCCGTCACGTAGGTGCTGGGCATGGCATGGCCGTTACCGGAACGAGTAATGTTTGTGCGAGCGACGGGATCCTGACGATGGTCTTCCGGCAACAGCGTCCTGGCAATATTGCCCTTGCCGCCGCCGATATGCGTGTGCATATCGATTGCACCGGACATCACGACCTTGCCCCTTAAATCGTATTCCTTATCACAAAGTCCATCGGCTGGCTGGTCGATGATACGGCCATCCCTGATGTAGATATCCTTGATAACGCCATCAACGCCACCTGACGGATCGTAAACCCTACCACCTGTGAGTTTTATCAACATACTTGGTTTTCCTGTAACGTGTGTTCGATGGCACTTAAAACTTCTGCCGTACTGGGCAAACCGGATTCACGCAATTTTTTCAGGCGAATTGCCACCACATTATCGGTGCGGTAAGCATGTCCGGCATGGTCGATACCAGGCGTACCGACCGGAATAAACACATCGGGTTCTTTAGTAAAGGTCATACCGGATCGCCCAACCACAATGGTTGGTAACTCACACATGGGTGGAACAGCATTAACATTGAATGCGTTCACCCAAACCAAAACATCCGCTTCGCCGTTTGCGAGCATGAGGTTGGTATCGTACAGGAAAGGGTCATATTCTGGATAACCCCGTGCAAATTGAACCCTAGCAGGATAGCCAGTAGTCCAACCGCAGACTTGATTGGCGGTCTGGTCGCCTTCCTTCCCAGCCAGGGGCAGGCCGGAACTTCGTGTGTTACGGCTGTTGATGTCCTTAACCATTTCCGATAAAACCTGCACGGTCAGTTCGCCATGACTGCATCCCAAAGCACCAGCTGCCCAGGTGACCACACTATATTTTGCCGCTTTTAATTTGTCCGCAATGGCTCGTAGCTCCGCCACTGCAATACCGCCGACTTCTTCAGCGCGAATGGTTTGGCCTTTTACCAACGCCCTGAGTACCGCCACGACTTCAGGCAGGGCTTCGTTTTCGCAAGTTAACACTTTTGCCTTTTGTCCGGCAGGAGACGTGGAAGCATTACCTGACGGCGCTTTGCCCAGATAAATCACTTCGCGCTGCTTGGTATCATCCAGAAACATGGTTTCATCAACCCATAGATAACGCTCAAAAAAACGCGGGGCAAAACTTTCCAGATCGGTGCTGACAACCAAAAGCAGGTCACAACGGTTTTTGACTTCCGCCAAAGTGGTGTTCATCCAGCCGGAATCCTGCAAGGCCAGGAAGTTATTTCGGGCTGAGGTAAAGTTCATATTATCGACCACAGCACCGCATCGGTCGGCCAAAGACAATAAAGCCCGCATCCCGTTAACATCAGTTGCACAGCCGCCAATAACTGGCTGTTTGGTGTCAGTAAGATAGGCGGCAGCTTTTGTCACGGCATCTTGAAGACTGACCAGTTTTCCGGCGACTCTAGGGCTGGTATCGCCAATGGCATGCTCAAAAGCAGGCGTATTCACTAAGCAACCGTTTTCCATCACCTTAAGGGCTACACCATCAACCTGAATCGACAGGTCATCCGTGCCAATCCCGCAAAACGGGCTGGGTACTTCAGTTATTACAGTCACGCACACTCCCCTGCTTGGCTTAATCGATGTCATATTAACTAAACTATTCTAACTCGAATAACCGAAAATTTTGCCTTGTTTAGGTTATGTTTTAGCGAATTATCCAATCCAGGCTAATATAACACTCCTTCGTATGGACAGCCGATGGTGTTGGTTCTAGGTCTGCCGATAATGCACTATTTAAGAAACCCCGTTATCGGTAGCATAATCACAGCGCCGTTACTTCTGGCGCTTTGTTTTTTAACGCCTGAAACATTTGCCGAAGTGTCCGTTTCAGGAATTGATGGGAAAATTAAGGACAACGTGATGTTGACCTTATCCATAGCAAAAGAGAAATGTGATACGCCAAAATGGAAAATTCAAGGCCTTTTGAAGATTCTGACCAAGAGATCAACCATGCTTTACGGGCATTAGGTTATTACCATGCCACCATAAAAAAATCATTCGCTTTAAATAAGGACTGCTGGAAGGCGGATTTTAATATCAATCCGGGGCAACGGGTTTTGGTTAATGACATCAATATTTTTATTAATGGAGATGCCCGTAACGACCCCGATTTTTTAGCCTTGTTAAAAGAACTGCCCCTAAAACAAGGTAGCCCGCTTCATCATGGACAGTACGAAAGCATGAAGAGCAAGATTGAATCCTTGGCTCTTGAAAGCGGTTATCTGGAAGGCTCGTTTACCGAAAAAAATTAGGAATTGCTAATTTAATATAGCTAGCATATTATTCCATTTTGCCATCAGTGGCCTAACAGAGTATTCCAGCATTTTTTGGCATTTACTGTAGCATTTTGATTTGCGGCGCAACCTGGCAAGAAAAT
>NZ_JBKKBJ010000177.1:0-5311 GCF_046714055.1 Methyloglobulus sp.
CTGCACTTTATCGCCGATTTTAATTTCGCTGATATGTTCCTGGGGAATATTGATTTCCAGCCAAAGCTCATCCAGGTTGGCTACCCGATACAGCGGCGACATAGGGTCTACGTGCGTTCCTGAAACCACCATGCGTTCAATGACCCTGCCTGTTACGGGTGACCTTATCCTGATTTGGCTGACTAGCTGACCTGTGCTATCTAATTGTTTGACTTCGTTAGCGGACATCCCTGCAATATGAAGCAGTTGTTTTGCTTCATTTAACTCGATTACCGAAGCGGTATGGATGCTAAACGATTCTTGTTCGCTGCGGCCTGAAACGACACCTTCCTTACGTAATGTTTTATCCCGGTTGTAGGTTGCTGAGGCCAGTATTAATGCGCCGACGGCTTTAAGATAATTGCCTTGTAAGGTCAGCAAATCAGGACTGTTAATCAGCCCTAAAACCTCGCCTTTATCGACCTTATCACCCACCGACGCATTCATTTTAACAACTAGCCCCGCTTGAGTTGTACTCACGATAAATTCATTAGCGGGTGGAACCACCACTTTCGCAGGAGCCGTGAATAGGGGAATATGGCTGACAGATTCTAATTTGCCGATTTTTATTCCCAGATTATCAAACTGTTGTTGCGTCAGTTGGATGAAATCATCGTTCGCCCAAGTCAAGGAGCTAAAAGTAAACAAACCCAATACGAATACCAGCAGTATATTTTGTATCTTACTCATGGCAACACCCCCACCGCTTGGTTATAGAGTGCAATATCACGCTCTAACATGATTGCCCGTTCTTTTGCGTTCAGTATCGCTTGTTGTGTCCTGGACTGCACTTTTAACAAATCCATCAAATTTATCTCTCCCACAGAAAAACTTAGTTGCATCATCCCGAGATGTTCTTCGGCAACCCGTTTCAATTCATTGGCAATTTCCAGTTCGGCTTCATTGACTTCGAGATTGTGTTCCGCCTCATGGTGGGCAAGTTCCAAATTGCGGTAAAGCTGTTCGCGGTCTGCAATTAACCGATTGAGTTCAACATTAACGGCTGCGATATGTGGTTGAAGATGTTCAGACCCGCCAAACGGTATATTCACTCCAATGTTAAAACTCTCGGTTTGATTGCTTCGTGGATCATTGTTTTGAGTCCGATCACTATTGACCCCGACCATAAGATTGGTTTGCCCAGAACCTACCAGTTTAATTGCCTTAATTTCCGCTTGTTTACGTTCGATCTGGCTATTAATAGCCACGAATGACGGGTGATTAAACTCAAGCTTTTTTAAGGCTACCAATTTTTCCTGGTATGCGGCCGGGACTTTGGTCAATTGCGTAATGCTTGAATACCGCTTGCGGGCGTGCATGAGTTCAGCCTCAGCTTGGGTAAGGGTTGAGAGTTTTTGCAGCAGCTCGGATTGTGCCAGTAAGACATCGGCTCGGGGGAGGTCACCTAACTCAACCCGCCGTTCAACTTTAGCCAGCAATTGTTCAAAGATATCAATTTCCGCCCGTGCTTGTTGATAACGGACTTGTTGTAGCTCCATGTCCCACAGAGCACCTCTGACCAACCCTGCAATACGTAATTTGGTTGCTTTAGACAGTAGGTCGGCGCTGTTTTCGGCCTTGATGCCACTGTCTTTTTCGGCATCGCGCTGGCCAAAATTCCACAAGGGCACTTGTACTGTCGCATCGATATAGTGTACGGTTCCACTGGTCATATTCTGATAGCCAAGCCCTGCTTGGGGCGTGCCCGCCGTCCAGCTTTCCCCACGTTGCTTAATGGCCGTCGCTTCCTCTACCAAGGACTTGAGCCAAGCCATATCTGGAAATTTTTCCATGGTCAGGTCAACAACTTTGGCTAAAGTCAGCGAGTTATCAATTTCTATGGGGTCGTTATGGGCAACGTTGGGTTTCGGTTCAGCGATAGCTACAGTAGCGATCAGCAAAAAAACCGTCAGCGCCTTTATAAAAAGGTTCAAAACAAACATAGGCAAGCTCAATGCGGAAAACCGCGTATTTTTCAATCTAAAAAGCAGTGTGTCCCGTCCGGGACTTAAAAAACCGTGGATTAGTGGGCAGGAGGTGCGCGGGGAGAATGAGGAGAAAGCAGTCTTCGGAAACCGAATGACTGGGGTTGCGGAGAAAAATTGTTGTCGTTCTCAGGTAAAGCCGTTATCCGTAACTGATCGGATGGAAGCAGGGCAAAACTACCTCCTGTAGTCTCGACAGAAATATCCTGTGGATTCTTGACACCCGCATTAACCACAACAAGCAACCCTTCAGGGGCCCAATCATGATTGACATTCTGAAAAACATAGGCATCTTGATGGGTAAGGTATAACTCAAGGCCTGGAACATGCAAACCCTGATTGAAACTTTTATCGCCAGTATGCCCATGCACCAATGGCACAAAAAGTTGCAGCATAGCCAGCACGACAATAAGTGATTTGCGGAGAACCGGTAACATGAATCAATGTTATTCTATATAAGGATAATTAACAACTTGAAACTTTTACCAATCTCCCCCATCTTAGTGTTGCCCGATTTAACTTTGAGGAATTTATGAAAATCCAAACCGGCATTATCTTTACTGTACTACTTTCCCTGTTTTTAACCTTTGCAGGCTTATCCGACGCGCAAGCCAGACGTTTCGGCGGTGGCAGCTCCTTTGGCGGCAGGTCTTCCTATAGCGCACCTTACCAACGCTCGGCAGCACAGCCAACACGCCCGTCCAATCAACAACAGGCCGGCAATCCATCGCAAACCGCTAAACCAGGGTGGGCTAATCGCGGCGGACTTATGGGCATGTTGGGTGGCTTGGCGATAGGCGGATTATTAGGCTCAATGTTTATGGGCGGCGGTTTCCATGGCCTTAACTTTCTTGACATGCTCATTTTTGGTGGCATTGCCTTTTTCCTCTACAGGATGTTTGCGGCAAGAGCTGGTTCCGCGCAGCGGCCTACCTATGGTCAAACAAGCGGTCGAACCAGTAATGATAGCTATCAAGACATGTCTTCCGGCTATCAACAACATCCCGATCAATCGCCACAAAATAGCTCGTCAGGGGTTAATACCGACATTTTGTTTGATAAAAGCAAAAAAACTGCCGATTTATCCGACCAAAGTGTTCAAAACCAAGATGCAGACTTTAACACCGCCGTTATACCCAAAGGTTTCGATGAACAGGGCTTCCTAAACGGCGCCAAAATAGCCTACAAAGCCCTGCAAAAAGCCTGGGACGAACGCGATCTTGCCGAAATCAGGGGCTTAACGACAGACAAGGTATTCGCCGAGATACAGGATCAAATAAAGGCATCCACCGAGGAAAACCACACCGAAATCCTGAAATTGAATGCCGAATTGTTGGAAGTCAGGGAAATAGGTAATGAAATCGAAGTCGTCGTCCTGTTTGACACCATCCTACGCGAAGACCGTGACGAGCAAGCCGGGCAAGTCAGGGAAGTTTGGCATTTCATTAAGCCTAAATCCGCCAACCAAACCAAGTGGTTATTGGATGGTATTCAACAATTAGCGGAATAGAATAGGTGTATTTATCATTATTAATTAGCCAATTTACACGCGGGACGGGGTTTGAAACCCCGTCTCAAACGTTCTGAAGGTGCTTTTATATTTGAATCACGTTAATCCTGCGAACAGGGCAACATGCTCGCAAATAGATATCGCAAATCCATCCTGGCGTTAATTACAGCCTCTGCGATTGTTGCGATGATTTTCATAGGCCGAATCCCGCAAGACCCTGCATATCACCAATTTGCCGATACGCGGGCAATTGTAGGCATCCCTAATTTCTGGAATTTCATCTCCAATGTTCCCTTCTTATTGGCTGGCTTATATGGTTTGTATCGGGGTCGCCACTTAGCGGAGGAAAAGAGTAGAAACGCATATCTAGCACTCTGCATAGGAGTCCTGCTTGTCGGCATAGGCTCATCCTATTATCACTACGCACCGTCTACTCAGTCGCTACTATGGGACAGATTGCCAATGACTATTGCGTTCATGGCACTTTTTTCATTGCTCCTTGACGAGCGGGTAATACTAGGATCTACATCACGCACGTTGTGGCCACTAATAGCATTAGGCATTGGCTCAGTCGCATATTGGTACTGCACAGAGATTAGTGGGTACGGCGACCTCAGGCCATATGCACTTGTACAATTCTTACCAATGGCTTTAATTCCAACAATCCTGCTATTTTTCAAGCGCAATTATTTAAATGGCCTGCTCCTGTTATCCGCTCTAGCGTTATATTTTGTCGCCAAAGTATTCGAGCATTTCGACCAACAGTTGTTTTACTCCATTGGTATTCTTAGCGGCCACACAATTAAACATCTTGTGGCGAGCATTGCTGTGCTCTTAATAATTCATGCAGTACCCGTCAGCCCAGATAAGCGCCTGTAGCCAGTCTGTCCGGTTTCATTCACACCCTCCTCGGGCAATCTGAAACCGGACAGTTTATCCTAAAAAAAGCATTTCACCACGAAGGACACGAAGTAAAATCAGTGAGTTATCACTAGGTGTGGCGAAATAAGCGTTCTCCCAAAAGGTGAGTGCCGAAACCTTGATAACCTATTGAAATTCTTCGTGCCCTTCGTGTTCTTCGTGGTTCAAATGCCGAATTTAGGTTTATGTGCTTCTAACAGATAGAAAAAATCGGCTGAGGAAACTTTGCATCTGAGGTATTATCAATGCCTGTTTTTCAACGGGTGCTTTCTGGAATTTCGGTTACTACACGCGGGACGGGGGTTTCAACCCCGTCTCAAACATTCTGAAAGTGCTTTTATATTTGAATCACGTTAATCTTACGAACGGGGCAACATGCCCCGTCCGGCTTTAAACATTGTTCAAATGTTGAACCAGGGGAGGGCCGGATTATGGACTGCATGGAGCCACATCTGAAGACCGTCAGCAACCGTTGCCAGAAGGCCATGCAAGAGGTCGGAACGGAAAAATAGCATTAAGGGGTATACAATAAATTGAACGCCAAAATTCACCCGATAAATAATTAACTAACAGGAGATAATGTATGTTAAATGTTTAGTCCCACTATTAAGTGGTCTGGTTTAATAGTAAAAATAGTAGGCATTTCCTTGTAAAAGTTGAGTATAGCCTCGAAAGGCGGTAGGCGTCCAATAGCGCGTAATTTGAGGTTGAAGTTGTAATTGATGGGATAGGTGTATAAATGCACTTTCAGCGCCTCTACGTTGTCATAATGGAAGCGTTTGACGGTGTTCGCCTTGATCTTTTTGTTCATTGCTTCGACCATGCCGTTAGTCCAGGGATGCTTGACCAGCGTCGT
>NZ_JBKKBJ010000178.1:0-4794 GCF_046714055.1 Methyloglobulus sp.
GATACCAGTGTGGCAGTTCTTCCTTCAACCTTGCTTCCACTTCCGCATCGGAATAGGTTTCTTCGTGTTTGCGTTCTCTCCAGCCCATATTGATTGCCCCCTTGCTAACATTGATAAAAAAGTGCTGCGACCTATAACTATATATAGCATCAAAGCTATCGCATTAATACTTGAAAACAGGCACAAGACCTGATTCCCATAAAATCAGCCTTAAAAAGCATTATCGTCCCCTTCTTGTACTTTACATTAAGACTGCAACGGCACTCATGGGTTACTGGTACATTCCAGTTTACCATTTAATGGGACTTCTAAAAATTTCCTTTCCCCCAGGGCATAGGCATCTACACAACTCGTCATCTCGGCAGGGATTGGCGGCGAGGATTCCATATCCTCTTCAGCACTTCCTCCATCCATGGAGGTCGCCGAGATCCACGACTGCATGGATGGCAATGCCAGATATTGTCAACCGATTTTTAGCCGCATGGAACCCTTTTTGATCTGTTTTTCACATCCTTGTGTTCTGGATTCCGGCTCACGCGGATGCTGCCGGGAGCAGCGTTTTGGGAGCGAGGAATCCTTGCCGGAATGACGGCGTAGTGACTTGTGTAGATGGGAGAAGGGGCTTTTTTGAATTTTAGAGGTTTCCTTGAATTAATTCCTCGGCCATTGGTCAGATTTTTCAGGTACGGGGGTTACCGTAGCTCAGTTCTTGGCTCGCGCCAAACGGATCGTGGTCAAGAAACATTATCTAAGACATCAATCATACAGTTTCTATCCAAACAATAAAAACGGGTATAGTAACAGTGGTTGCTGTATTAAATAGTATCCATCTTAACGCAGTCCACCACCTAAATTCTCTTATAATTATTGGTCTTAAGAGTTGAATCCCCCTAGTTTAATTACAAAGAAGACACAATGAATTTGAATCTGGAAAAAATAAATGGCGTTAGTGTGCTGACTATTCGGGATGAAAGAATCGATGCGCACAACTCCGGTGAGTTAAAAGAATATCTTCTGCACATGATAGAAGAGGGGGAAAACCATATAATCGTCCAGTTGGAGCATGTCCGTTTCATTGACAGTTCGGGTTTGGGCGCATTATTGTCCGGCAATAAGCGTATTGCCGCTAAATCGGGGAGGCTTGCTTTAGCCAATATACAGCAACAAGTGCTCTCGATGTTTGAACTGACCCGTCTCAACCGGGTGTTTGAAATTTATGCTGATTTAACTGAGGCTTTTAGCAATGAAAGCTAGAGACTGCCTATGAATTCCTCCTTGATACAGGTAGACGTTATTATCCCAACGCATACCAAATATTTGGATTTGATTGGCAGCATTGGCGAGCGCATCGCTAAAAAACTGGATAATTTCACGGGTGACCGGGAGGCTTTGGCGTATCAGTTGAATCTGGTGTTAACCGAAGCGACCGTCAATGCCATCAAACATGCGTGCGATGATGACCCCAAAAACTGCGTTAGAATAACGATTCAACTCAAGGAGAACGAATTAAATATCAAAGTTTATGATTATGGACAGGGTTTCGATCTGGAAACAGTCCCGTTACCGGATTTTGATCATCCTGATGAAAGCGGAATGGGACTTTTTTTTATACGCACCTTGATGGACTCGGTCACTTATACCCGACAAGATGATTGCAATATTTTGGAGATCATCAAATATCTAAAGTAGAGACGCGATTAATCGCGTCTCTACAGAACGTCGGCAACCCATGAACTTGGATGAGCAAATGTATAAACGGGCCAAATCTTGGCAAGACACCCTTAAAGCGCTAATTGAACGGGCCTTGGGCAAGGAAGCGGGTGACCCTTTATGGCAAAAATACCATCTGTTGTTTCCGGCAGACTATCAGGCCCTGATTTCACCCCGTTACGCCCTTAATGATATTTTGCAGCTTGAGCGCTTAATGGCCTTGAATTGCGAAAGTATCAGCCTGCTTAAACCATACTTAAACCATCCGCACTACCGCCTGCATTTTTATAGCCAACAGGAACGTTATCTGGATGAATTTATTCCCGTGCTCGAAAATATGCATTTACGGGTCATGGATCAAGTCCAGTTTACCTTTACCATTGGGGGCGTTACTGCGACTATCAAGAGCTTCACCATCAAGGCCGCGAAAAGTCAGTGCGCCCCGTTTAGCCAGTTAAAAGGCCGCCTGCTGGAAACCATTCAGGTCGTTATGGAGGGGCGGGCTGAAAATGATGCGCTCAACAAATTGTGCGTCCTGACGGGGATGGCCTGGCAGGGTTGCGATGTCCTGCGTGCTTACCGAAACTATTATCTGCAATTGGGGCACCGAACGACGCGGGCGAGTTTCCATCATGCCTTTATTAACAATCCTGAGGTCGCACTCGGCCTGTACAATTATTTTGACGCACGCTTCAGGCCTAATCCCGATTGGGAAGACCCTATGCTCAGGGAAGAACAGGCCTTGTTCCCGCTGCGCCTGAAATTACTGGCTAGTATTGACTCGGTATCCAACATCAATGATGACCGGATTTTGCGGACTGTCTTTAACCTGATTGATGCAACGGTCAGGAGTAATTTTCATCAGCGTCGTTTCTCTGAGGATTACTTTATCGCATTTAAAATCAATAGTCTTGGTGTTATTGAACTGCCCGCACCAAAACCGAAGGTCGAAATTTATGTACACGGCATCGATATGGAAGGCATTCATTTGCGGGGCGGCAAAATTTCTCGCGGGGGAATCCGCTGGTCTGACCGTCTCGATGATTTCAGGACTGAAATATTGGATTTGATGCAAACCCAAATCAGCAAAAATGCCTTAATTATTCCGACTGGGGCTAAGGGCGGGTTTGTCGTAAAAGGGAACGGTTCCAAGCAAGATTTCAAAGAGGCTGGGAAAAGGGCTTACATCAGATTGATGCGCGGTTTGCTTGATTTAACGGACAATTATCGTGAGGGCAAAATCGTTAGCCCTGAAGGCATAGTTGCCTACGACGATCCTGACCCTTATCTAGTGGTTGCGGCGGATAAAGGCACCGCACAATTTTCAGATATTGCCAATGCAGTCGCTGCCGAGTATCGCTTCTGGCTGGATGATGCCTTTGCTAGCGGCGGCTCTAGCGGGTATGACCATAAAGCGTTAGGTATCACGGCGCGTGGGGCTTGGGTGTGTGTGCAACGGCATTTTCGTGAATTAGGGAAAGATATTCAAAAAGAAGCGTTTACGGTTATCGGTATTGGCAGTATGGATGGTGATGTGTTTGGTAATGGCATGTTGCTATCGCCTTGCATACGATTATTGGCAGCATTCAGCGGCCAGCATATCTTTATCGATCCCAATCCGCCAGACTCCGACGCAGCGTTAAAGGAACGCAAACGCTTGTTTGAATTGCCCGGTTCCACCTGGGATGACTATGACCGAAGCCTGATATCTAACGGGGGCGGTGTTTATTCCAGGGCAGCCAAGGATATTCCCGTTTCTGCTGAATTAAAAAAATGGTTAGGTATACGTTATAAAGCGATAGATGGAGAATCCCTGATTCCTTATTTGCTAGTCGTGCCCGTCGAACTGTTGTGGCTGGGCGGTATTGGCACTTATGTGAAAGCCAGCACTGAAAAACACGAAGAGGTAGGCGACCGAAGCAACGATAATGTGCGCGTGGATGCTGCTGATCTGGGTGCTAAAGTGGTGGGCGAAGGCGCCAATTTGGGTTTTACGCAAAAAGCGCGCATTGAATACAGTTTACGTGGCGGTCGCATTAATACCGATGCGGTGGATAATTCGGCGGGAGTTGATACGTCCGACCACGAAGTTAATTTAAAAATATTGCTCACTGGCTTACACAAGCAACACCTTATCCCCGACTATCAGTCCTTATTTATTGGCATGACGGAAGCCGTTTGCCAGTTAGTGTTAGCGGATAATGTTGCGCAGAGCCTTTGTTTATCCTTGGAACAACGCCGTATTGCAGAAAATGGTGCAGAAAATTCGGCGGTGTTTTTGCAGGTGGCAGAGCGCCTGGAGGCTGCCAGGTTTTTAGACAGGGCCGTTGAATCCTTTGCACAAACCAAAGAAATCCAATCCCGGCCCGGACAACTCATCTTTCGCCCTGAGCTGGCGGACTTAATGGCCGCCTGTAAAATGTATTTGACTCAGAAAATACAAGGTCAAACCGCGCTGTTGCAGGATGAATGCTATGACCGTTATTTACAGGCCTATTTTCCAGCCCAACTCAGTGCGCCGTTTGAACAACATCTTTCCGGACATCCCTTAGCGAATGAAATTAAAGCAACCCTCATTAGCAATAAAATTATCAATCAGGCAGGGTGTGGTTTTTTAAGCCTGGATATTGACAGTGAAAACGGCGCCGCCTTGGACACCGTCAATTGTTATCTGGCTTTCGACCAGGTTTTGGAGGCTGATGCATTACGGCAAGCGATTTGTGCGCTGGATAATAAAATCCCGGCGGATAAGCAATATCAATTATTCCTCCAACTCGAACAAACCTTGGCGGATTTTTGCCGATGGGCAGTATTGCAAGGCAGGACTATTCGCCCCGATGCAAATACGATTAACCGCTACAGACGTTATTTAAAAGAATACGAAGATTACGTTAACCGCCTCCCACCCGATCATTGGCAGGCGCAACTTAATCAATATCAACAGGCGCAAATACCGACAGAACTGGCGCAAAAATTGGTTTTTATTGCCAATATCCAGGATTTCCCCTTCATTGTTTTATTGGTGACGGAAACCCAGCAAGATTTTACGACAATCCTGACCTTATTGAATGACATTACCCACAC
>NZ_JBKKBJ010000179.1:0-8964 GCF_046714055.1 Methyloglobulus sp.
TGATGGGTTCCTGTTCCGGCCAGGAAAGCTGGTCGATCCGAATGAAGCGGCCTTGTCGCTTGTCGTCCAGGGCCGTCGCCACCGTCCGGTTGCTTTTCAGGGCGACGACAAAGTGCTTGCCAAGGTCTTCGCGCACGAAGGCCAAGTTCTCTTGTGCGGAAAACCAGCTGTCCGCCAAGACATAGCGGTATTTCAATTGGTTCTGGCGGCATGTCTTGAGCATCCGACGCAGCATTTCGTTCTTGGTCTCTTCGCTCTTCCGCTTGATTTTCTTGGTCGCCCAATCGCTGTAAAGATAGGGCTTGCGGGCCAGTTCAAAGGCCACCGGCAACGACACGCCGTCGGCATGGTAAAGGCAATTGAGGATATTGATGCCTTTCACCGACCGACCCTTGGTGTGGTCAAAGTGCCAGCACACCAACCCGTTCCCGTCGGTGTACGGCTTTTCCTGGATCGTGTCGTCAAAGATCAATACGCCATCCTCCCGTTCAACTTCGCGCACCGTCTTTTTGACGTGCTGCCATAATATTTTTGAGTCATAGTCGTCCCGGTTCAAAAAACGCGTCACTTGGTCATGGCTTAGTGTCCCGTCCAGCAAGCTGGATAATCCCGTCGCCGTCGTTTGACCAAAGGAACTCAACAAGTAATCGCTATATATTTCTAATAGTTCTGTATTCATCCTTATAGTTTACTTTAACTATAGGTGCGTAACATCAGTTAGTAACTCACCCTGAAACCTATTTCCGCACCACGCCCTGGTTCCGGCGCAAAGCTACGCAGGTAAGAGGTGGAGTTACGGATATTCTCATCCAGCAGATTATTGGCCTTGGCAAATACCATCACATCCGCGCCGTGCAGATCCAGGATTTGATATTGCGTACTGAGATTAAGCTGCACATAGCTAGCCGTAGGCGTGTCGTTGTCACCCGCATGGGTCTGGGCTTCACCGCGAGTCAGGCGCAGATTGGTGTTCCAATTACCCTTAATGTAGTCGATCTGAAAACCGAAACGCAAAGGCGGCAGTCGCGGCACATCACCGCCACCTACGAATTGCCCCCGGGTAAAATCGCTGAACAGCGTTAAATCAACAAATCCGTAATGATTTTCCATTAACGGAAACACGAGTTTGCCTTCGTAACCCATGAATGTGGCATCGGCCTGACGGGCTTCGACCACGGGAACACCGTCTATGAACTCGCCATTTCGTTGCTGGTAAATATAATCGCCCGCCCAGTTATGGAAGAAATCCAGTTGGGCTGTTACCCAGTTCGATTTAAGCTTGTAACCCAAATCCAGGTTGTATGAAGTTTCTTCGTGCAGATTGATGTTGCCCCGCTCAAAGCTACGGGTGGCATCATGAAAACCGTTAGCCAGCAACTCCTGTACTTGCGGCGCACGTTGTGAACGCGTGATCGCCAGATTGAGACTGTTGCTGTCATTCATCTTCCACACGCTGGAAGCGGAGGCGCTGACCGGCGTATAACTAAGGCTGGAAAGCCCTTGCGGATCCACGGTGGTGTTTTCAACGCGGACACCAAGCTGGGAAGCAAACGCACCTATATTGAATGATTCCACGGCAAAGACGCCGTAACTGTTGGTTTGCGTTTGGGCGACAATCACTTCACTGCTTGCCTTGTCAATTGCGGCAAAATCGCTGGCAATGGCTTGAAAACCAACCAACCCACGAAATATCCCCAGGGGGTTGTGGGCTAACTCCAGGCGGCTCTCATAAGTTTTATTGGTGAAAAAAGCGGCAGCCTCGCCATCAGGAATTTCTGTATGTTGGTAATCGGTATAACCCAGTTTCATACGCAGGGATTCAGCAAAGCGGAACGGATTTTTCAATTCACTTTTGAAGTCGTATTTGCTTTGTTTAAGGTCAATACGCACCACCTCGCCACCGCTGCCGTCTGGCGCAATACCATAATTATTTTCCAAACGGTTAATGGAAATGCCGGCAAAACCAGGGTCACCGACCAGAGAAATGCCAGCCGAGCCGCTGATTGCGTGAGCGGAACTGTTGTTGATAGTGCCTTGGCTGTTTTGAATAACATTTAGTGTTGGATCGGTAGACTGGGCGGCGTTGACATCAATAGCTAGCCCACCGATGTTGAGATTATTGCGGTCGCGATAAAAACCATCCAGATGGTAGGCCAGTTTTCCTTTACCGCCCTCTACTTTCATCACTGTGGACGTTTCATCGGAAACTGAGTCGAAACGCTGCTCAAGCGCACCGCCCAGCAACCTGTCCGGGAGCTTGCCTGGAATCCGGTTGTCGATGACATTGACCACACCGCCTATTGCGCCGCTGCCGTAGAGCAGGGTGGCAGGGCCGCGCAGCACTTCGATGCGTTCCGCCAGCAATGGCTCGACGCTGGTCGCGTGGTCTGGGCTGATGGCCGAAGCATCATTGCTGCCAATGCCGTTGTTCAACACCCGCACCCGTGGCCCGCTCTGACCGCGAATAACCGGTGTGCCGACACCGGGGCCGAAAGATTGGCTGGTAATGCCCGGTTCGTTTTTTAGCGTTTCGCCGATGCTGTGGCCGACTTTCAAACGCAATTCCTCATCGCTTAAAACGGTGACGGGGACGGCGGACTCGGAAACCTTTTCTTGCAGCGGTGCGGTGACGATCACTTCTTCTAATTCTTGTATGTTCTCTTCGGCTGCATGGACTGTCGGCACTAGCACAGTCATTGATAGGGAAAAAATGGCGGTTTTTTTGTTCATAAGATGCCCAGGACATTAAATGGAAAATAGGAAAATTTAAGGCAACCACTTTCAGATACTCATTAACAAACCCTGACGATGAGTAAAAGTGGAATGGTATTTTGCATTAAACAATATGTTATAACATAACACATTGCAAACATTATTTTCTTTTCAAAAAACCTTCAGATGGTGCGTGGTGAAAATGACTACTTGGGGGGTGTCCTCAACGCATCAGTTTTGATTGCCATATAACTCACTACATTTAATGCAGATCCCGTGGGCTTCTATTGCTTTGGCATGCACACTAAAACCAGCCTGATCAAGCTCATGCGACAGTGCCTGCATGACTTCCGTGGCGGGACGTTCCTCAACTTCATTGCAATGTTTACAGATTAACAGTAATTGTTCATGCTGTTGGCCCGAACAACTGCAACCGACAAAGGCATTGAGGCTTTCCACCCGATGGATCAGGCCTTGTTCGATCAAAAAATCCAGTGCGCGGTAAATCGTCGCGGGTTTTGCGGCATTTTGCAGAGGTTTGATACGATCCAGCAGATCATATGCCTTGACTGCTTTGTGGCTGTCCCAAATCAATCCCAGCACTTGGTGACGAATCGGAGTTAACTGTACGCCACGTACCACACACAAATGCTCGGCAACGCCTAATGCCTCGCTGACACATTTTTTATGGTCGTGTTCTAAAGGATAAGGATGGTTATGGCTTGTGTCGGCAGAAGGGTTCATTGTACAGGGCTTTTTATCCAAAAAAGTAATGTTATAATATATCACTTTTTGATCAGGGTCAACACGTAAGTCGGAAACGGCTTTAGCTGTGTTCCGACGTATGTGGCGAAACCCCTCGGTTTCCGGCTTATGTTTCTGCCAGTTGTTTGACCTGCCCATACCGAAAACAATCAACCGTATGGTCATTCACCATCCCTGTTGCTTGCATGTGGGCATAGCATATAACGCTGCCGACAAATTTAAAGCCGCGTTTTTTTAAGTCCCGGCTCATCAGGTCGGATGTGTGGGTGGAAGCGGGCAGTTCATGGTGATGTTGCCAGCTATTTTGCAGGGGTTTACCATCCACAAAACGCCAGATATAGCCGTCAAAACTGCCGAATTCTTCCTGGACTTTGATAAAGGCCCGTGCATTGGTGATGGCGGCCGTGATTTTCAGTTTGTTTCGGATGATTTCGGGGTTCGCCAATAATTGATTGATTTTGTTGTCGTCATAGTGAGCCACTTTTTCCACAGCAAAATTATCGAACGCTTTGCGGTAACCCTCACGCTTATTGAGGATGGTTGACCAACTTAACCCCGCCTGAGCGCCCTCCAACACCAGAAATTCAAACAACAATCGGTCGTCATGCACAGGAACGCCCCATTCATGGTCGTGGTAATGCTCTTCATTCGCGCTATGCAACGCCCATAGACATCTATTCATAAGGTGGCGGTTTCAAACACACATCTAAAAACTTTACAAGCCGGTGTGTGAGTTTCGGGGAATTTGCCAAAGTCCGGTATTTTCGTTAACGGGTTTATCTCCGATAAACTTAATGTTTTCTTAATCATGAGTATATTACACTTGATCGGTGTAGCGTGATGCGCTTTAATTAACAAAAAGAAGGGGCAATCAGCCGTCATTTTTGTTCCAGTCAGTGGGTTCCCAATAAAATTGAATACGGTATGTTTATAGCTAAAAAACTAAATTTATTCATCAGGTTATTTGCAGCAACCACTCTTTTAAGCGGTTGCCAAACCCTGTCCGGATTTTTTTCTTCTGGCGACCAGCTTGCTGTTGAAGCGCCTAGCGTTCAACTGCAATCTGACATTGCTAAGCATGAATTCGGGCTGTCCGGCGATCAAGCCATGGTTGGCGAGATAGCGGCAGTCGAAACCCGCGAGAATGACACCTTGCCCGACATCGCCCGACATTTCGGTTTGGGCTATAACGACATTACCGCCGCTAATGCGGGGGTTTCGGCCTGGACACCAAGGGCAAACAGCCGTGTTCTCCTGCCTTTGCAGTTTATTCTGCCCGATGCGCCGCACAAAGGCATTGTGTTGAATCTTGCCAATATGCGCATGTTTTATTATCCCAGAAAACAGCGCGACAAGGTCTTTACGTATCCGGTCGGCATTGGCCGGGACGGCTGGAACACACCGATGGGCATGACCCGTATTGCGGTCAAAACCCCCAATCCAGAATGGCATGTGCCGCCTTCCATACACCGCGAACATGCGGCAAAAGGCCATTATTTGCCCAGCGTGGTGCGTTCCGGCCCGGATAATCCCTTAGGCTATTATGCCATGCGTCTGGCTATTCCCAGCTACCTGATCCACGGCACCAACAAGCCTTTTGGCATCGGTATGCAAATTAGCCACGGCTGTGTGCAGATGTATCCTGAGGATATTGAAGTGTTGTTTAAGAAATCGTCTGTTGGGATGCCAGTGCGGATTATTCATGACCCTTATCTGACTGCATGGCATGGGGATATGTTGTATCTTGAAGCCAATGAACCTTTGGAAAAATGGTCTAACAGCAAACTCCGGTTGAAAAAACAGGTTTCGAAAGAGTTGCGTAAGATTGCCAAGCAACACCATGTTACGGTGGATTGGGATAAGGTAGATCGGGTTATTCAACGTGCAGACGGCATCCCGACGCCAGTATTGGTGAATAGCCCTGACGTAGCCGAGCTTTCCAAAAAAGCGGTACAGCTAGCCCATCCCGGAAAACTTTACGGACAACCCGTTACCGAAACTCTGGACGAAAACGATTGGGCCATGCTAGTGACAACGTTCAATAACGAGACTGAGGCACAGCAATTGGCTGCCATGCTCAATCATCAAGGCCCGCCCATACCTGCCCGCAAAGTGCAGGCCAATAATGGGTATCAAGTCGTGGCGGGGCCGTTCAAGAATAAGAAAGAAGCAAGGGCTGCGGCCAGCCGCATCCGCTTCGATTTTGAAATTGAAGCCAAGCTGTTAAAGCCCAAAGACACTTCAAAAACGCAGCGGATTTAATAGTTAAATCCTATCAGAACGGAATATCGTCATCATAAGGCGTGTCAAAGTTGTCATGACTGCCGCCTTGTGCTGTTGATGCCTGTGCCCCAGGGGCTTGATAAGTTTGCTGGCCTTGACTGGCTTCGTTTCTTTTCCCAATCAAGTCAATAATATTGGCATTAAGCTCAAGGCTGGTTTTCATGCTGCCGTCATTCGCTTTGTATTCACTTTGGGTCAACTCGCCGGAAACAAAGACCTGCTGGCCTTTTTTCAGGTACTCCTTCAATCCACCTTCGGCGCGCTTACCAAACAACGCCACCCGTACCCATAAGGTTTGCTGCTTGTCCCCAAAACCGATATTGTTGGCGACAGTCACACTTAAAACCGCCAATCCCGATGGCGTATACCTGACTTCCGCATCGCGGCCAACCGTCCCGGTAAAACTGAATACATTGCTCATTGGTTTCTCTTTAGTTGGTTAATGATACTGATTTTATCATTCACCTCGCCCATCTGAGCAAAAATAAAATATTTGCAATACGTCTATTTCATCAATTGTACGATGCTGTTTCAAGGTATATAGTTAGAGAGCTCCATAATAACTAAAAGGAAAAATCCCATGCTTAATATCATACTTTTCTTAATCATCATTGGAATCATCGTAGTTTTTGTGCTCGCAAACAGACAGCCAGACGATTTCCGCATCACTCGGACAGGCACGATATCCGCCCCCGCCTCAGCCATATTTCCGCACGTCAATAAGTTACAAAACTGGGATGCCTGGTCGCCGTGGGCAAAACTTGACCCCAATGCCAAAAATTCTTTTGAAGGCTCAGCGGAAGGAGTCGGTGCAAAAATGAGCTGGGTTGGCAACAACAAGGTCGGCGTGGGCAGCATGACCATCACCGAAAGCCACCCAGACGATTTCATCCAGTTCAAACTGGAATTCCAGAAACCGATGCAAGCCACTAATATTGCGGAATTTACCTTCACGCCCGAAGGCAACCAAACCACTGTAACCTGGAGCATGACCGGAACCAACAACTTCATGGCTAAAGTCATGGGCTTAATCATGAACTGCGACAAAATGGTCGGCGGTCAGTTTGAGAAGGGCTTGGCGGCGTTGAAAACAGTAGTGGAAGCAGACAGGTAAATAATAGTGAGTAGGGTACGCACAGCGCACCCTACCTGACTTCGTTAATGCTACTACGATTCAGAAATTTGTATTAGTAATGTTAAAATGCAGCTTTACTGAGTCCTGGACAATATTATGAAATTGAAAGTAATAATTCATGAAGCTGAGGAAGGTGGGTATTGGGCGGAAGTTCCGGCTATCTTGGGTTGTGCCACTCAGGGAAATACCTATGAAGAGCTATTGTCGAATATATATGAGGCTGTAGAAGCTTGCCTTTCTGTTGATTTGGAAAAAATCGAAATTTCGGAAACGGACAAAGTGTTGGATATTGCCGTTTGAAATCCATTTCTGGAAATACTTTGCCCGGCTCCCTGAAAGCCGGGGCTGGACGTTGGTTCGGGTCAATGGTAGTCATCATGTTTATATGAACCCAAGCAACTCTGCCCGAATCTCGCTGCCAATTCATGGAAACGAAGACTTAAAAACGGGCTTGCTCAAACATTTCATGAAAATTGCCGGAATAACAGAGGGTGATTTGTAGCACCAATGCCTAACATTAATCAACTAATGGTACGATAACACGGCGAGTATTTCTTCCCCGGCAGCTTCATGCGGTGTTGCGCGACAAAAGAAGTCAGCAGGGTATCCATTAATGTCATGATGCGGCTGTCGCCGCGAATTTCAAAGTGGCCGTATTGTTCGATGGCCCGTATCCCAGAATCTTTGACATTACCCGCAACAATGCCTGAAAAGGCACGGCGTAGGTTGGCGGCGAGCAAATGTTTTTCCTGGTCGCTGTGCAAGGCCAGGGCTTTCATATTGTCGTGTGTAGGGTTGAAAGGTTCCTGAAAAACTGGGTCGATCTTTAGCAGCCAATTGAAATAATAAGCATCGCCGTGTTGCTTACGAAAAGCCCTGACTTGACTGATACCGGCCAGCATTTCACGCGCAACCAAGGCAGGGTCGTCGATGATAATCTGGTACCTGCGTTGCGCTTCTTTTCCCAGCGTGGCGGAGATAAATCGGTCGATTTGCTCGAAGTACACTTCAGCGCTGTCGGGGCCGGAAAAAATCAAGGGAAACGGCATCTCTTGATTGTCAGGGTGGAGCAGGATTCCCAAGATGTAGAGGATTTCCTCTGCCGTGCCTGCGCCGCCTGGAAATACCACAATGCCATGCCCGGTACGCACAAAGGCTTCCAGGCGTTTTTCAATATCCGGCAAAATGACTAGGTCATTGACAATGGGGTTGGGCGATTCAGCCGCAATAATGCCGGGTTCGGTGATGCCCAGGTATTGGCTGTTTTTGATGCGTTGTTTGGCATGGCCGATAGTCGCGCCTTTCATAGGGCCTTTCATCGCGCCAGGGCCGCAACCGGTGCAAATGTCCAGCCCACGCAAGCCCATTTCGTGGCCGACTTGTTTGGTGTATTCGTATTCTTTGCGGCTGATGGAATGTCCGCCCCAGCACACGACCAGCTTGGGGTTGGTCATCGGACGCAAAATATTGGCGTTACGAAGAATATGAAACACGGCATTACTGATGCCGTTGGACGTTTCAAGGTCAAAGTGCGGGTTATGGTTGATTTCGTCATCCGCATAGATAATGTCCCTGACCACGGCAAACAGGTGTTCGTTGATACCCTTAATCATGTGTCCATCGACAAAGGCTTGTGCGGGAGCATTTTTTAGTTCCAGTTTAATACCGCGCTGCTCTTGGACGACGCGTATGGCAAAATCGGGGTAACGTTCCAGTAGTTCCTTGCCATCATCCATCGCACTGCCACAGTTCAATACCGCCAGCGCACAGTTTCGGAAGGTCTGGTACAGCCCGCCTTGGCTGCTGTCCAGCAATTTGCTGACCTCTTGTCTGGATAGCACCTCCAGTCGGCCATCCGGCGCTATTTGTGCATCGGTCACGTCATGTTTCATTTTCTTCCTTTTGCGTTCAGTCTAAGCGCTGATTACCAAATCCGTTCAATATAATAAGCAGAAAGCTGTTGATCGGCGCTTAGCAGGGGTATTTGGTTAACCATCGCCTGGGCTACAAGTAAACGATCAAAAGGGTCTTTATGGTGCAAGGGCAGATTTTGTAATGCTAGCGCGTGG
>NZ_JBKKBJ010000180.1:0-11882 GCF_046714055.1 Methyloglobulus sp.
GTTTACATGACCGGGAAATGACGACTGACCTACCCGGAAGAATTAAGAGCGCTGACGGTAGCGGCCATGCTTTTGAACAACCGACCGACCCGAAGAAACACGAGGCCGACAACTTTGCCCATCAGCTAGCCAAACACCTGGAGGCGGGGTATAACGCCAACAAATTTGAACAATTGCTGATTATTGCTGAGCCTTCATTCCTTGGCCTTCTGCGTCATTGCTTACCGGACAACATAAAAAAACACATCAGTTTCGAACTCGATAAAAATATCACTACACAAAGCGCCGCAGATATTCGCAAACACCTTCCTGACTATTTGCCGAATTTTTGATTGCAGGCTCGTCCAGTAGAGAAGCCGGGGGAGTATAGCGAAACCCGTCATATCGAGGGGCCTAAATTGGCTAAAAGTTTTTCCAGGGCATTATCGCTCTCGGTATTTATTGTTATTACATGGTTTTGCTCATCTCCAAGCAGCGGCTGCGCCGTTTGCTGCTGCTGATGCAGGACATCAACCGTCGCTTCCGACGGGTCATTTTCCCGTTGCCTGATACGTCTGCATAATGTTTTCTCCGACGCTTGAAAGTCGATGATAAAAAACTGCACCTTGCATTCGCTGGCAAGCTGCCGAAACAGGTTCCGTTGTTCGGATTTAAGAAAAGCCGCATCGATAATTGCAGAAAAACCGGCCTCAAGCACGGCCTTTGCCAGCTCAGCCAAACGCTGGTAAGTCCTTTGCCCGGCTTCCTGCGTATAAACACCGCTATTTATACCGCTAGCGGTATCGTCTTGAACATGATAGCCGAATAGGCGTTTGCGTTCGATATCCGAGCGGATCTGTAAGGCACCGATTTTTTCGGCCAGTTGACTGGCAAATGTAGATTTTCCCGAACCTGAAAAACCGTGGGTAATAATCAATGCTGTCCGACTGTCTTTAGTAAACCGTACGGCCAGATTGGCAAAAACTGCATATTCGGAGTGAGCCTGTGTACATACAGCGGCATCAGGGTTTTGGGCTATCCGCAATAAAGCCACTTTAGCCCGCACCAACGCACGATAAGTCAGGTAATACCGCAACAAAGCCAGTCCTGAGTAATCGCCAGTTTTTTGAAGATAACGATTAAGAAAACGATAGGCGTATCTGTCAAATCCTAGATGCAATAAATCCATCACAAGAAAAGCGACCTCGTTGATGACATCAATCCAGCGCAACATCGGATTAAACTCGATGCAATCAAACAGGACAACCTTGCCATTGATAAGGGTCATGTTACCTAAATGCAAATCACCGTGACATTCGCGCACATAGCCCTGCTGTTTGCGCTGTTGCATCAGTTGCGACTTGTCAATCCATTCGTCATGGCTCCAGGACTCGATGGCTTCAAGTTGATGCAACTGAAGCTTATCGTCCAGCAACGGCCTGATATGGTCAAAATTCTCGACAAACCAATGCCTGATGTTATGGCTGTCGCCATAAGGGGACTGTCCGTCGGCTTTTTCAACGGCTTGATGAAAATCGGCAACAATGCCGACAATCTGATCAATTTCATCAGTACCCAACTCACCACTCTCGGAAGATTCCCTCAATGTTTGTGGCGAAGGAAACTGAACCATCTTAACGGCATGCTCAATCGCTTGACCTGTACCATCCATTTTAGGGTGCTCAGATTGCCCGGTTATCGGCACAACTCCAAGATACCAATCTGCAGCCAGGCGCTGGTTCAACCTTAATTCCTCGTGGCAAAAAATCCGGCGTTTCTCCAGCGTGGAAAAATCGAGAAAACCAAAATTTACCGGTTTTTTGATTTTGTAGGCGTATTGCCCAGTCAGCAGCACCCAGGAAATATGGGTTTCAATGAGGCGAACAGAAGCGACTTCATGATCATAAGCATCTGCTTTACAAAGCGCTTTAATCAGGGGAAAACCTGAATCCGGCGATGGCTTGGTGTCATTCAATATTATTTACTCCCAGAAACGCCAAGTTCTTATCAGGCTTTGTTATCAACATAACACGTACTCATCTTTAATGGGTATCTACCCAGTCCTGCGATTGCAACATAACCCAAGGTGATTTTCAATTGAGAACATAATCTCTACAGTTAGTGACAAAACATAGCAGAATAAAACCTGAATAAGCGCATCAAATGCCACCTAAATCAAACCGGACAGGAGAAAAATCAATGAAAGCCATGGTATTGAACAAACTCTGCAACCTCAAGGAGAACAAGACCCCGCTGGAACCCACGGAACTGCCTGTCCCGGTTCCCGGCGAACACGACATTCTGCTCAAAGTTTCAAGTTGCGGCGTTTGCCATACCGAACTCGACGAAATTGAAGGACGAACTCCGCCGCCGCGATTACCGGTCATTCCAGGCCATCAGGTGGTCGGCCGGGTTGAAGCCTTGGGTAGTCAGGTCAGTGATATAAAAACTGGCGATCGAATGGGCGTTGCCTGGATATTTTCCACTTGCGGCCACTGTAAATTCTGTCTGGCAGGCAATGAAAACCTGTGTCCTGAATTTCTCGCGACAGGCAGGGATGCTAACGGCGGCTATGCGCAGTATATGACGGTTGCAAGACGTTTCGCCTTTGTCATCCCGGAAGTATTTTCCGATGTGGAGGCTGCACCCTTGTTGTGTGCTGGTGCAATCGGTTACCGGTCGTTACGTTTGACCGGACTCAGGGATGGGCAAAGGCTTGGCTTGACGGGTTTTGGTGCATCCGGTCACTTGGTGTTAAAAATGGTAAAACACAAATATCCGAATACTGACGTTTATGTATTTGCCCGGAGTGCCGAGGAAAGACGATTTGCCCTGGAACTGGGCGCGGTATGGGTCGGCGATACCACGGAGCGGGCACCGTATACGCTGGATAGCATCATCGATACCACACCAGCCTGGCAGCCTATAGTCGAAGCACTGGCTAATCTGGAATCCGGCGGCAGGCTGGTGATTAACGCAATCCGCAAGGAAGATGACAAGCACAGTCTGCTGGATTTAGATTATCCGAAGCATCTTTGGCAAGAAAAGGAAATAAAGAGTGTCGCAAATATCACCCAATCCGATATTTCCGAGTTTTTGAGTCTGGCGGCGGAAATGAACCTCAAACCCGAAGTTCAGGTATTTACGCTGGAACAGGCAAATGAAGCATTGATTGAGTTGAAGAATGGACGCATTCGCGGTGCAAAAGTCTTGAAGATAGATTGACTTTTTTACAAATGCCGGACAAACGCTTGTCCGGCATTTATAACCTATGAATTAACGGTTGTTTTGTAATGCGGCAATACGCTCTTCTAAAGGGGGATGGGTCATAAACAGCCGTTGCATACCGCCGCCGTTGATGCCGAACGCGGCGAATTGGCCGGGCAGTTCTTCGGCTTCATGACCACGTTGTAAGGCACGTAACGCGCCAATCATCTTTTCCCGCCCCGCCAGGTTCGCGCCACCCGCATCGGCTTTAAATTCGCGGTGACGTGAAAACCAGGCGACCAGCATGGAGGCCAGGAAACCCAAAGCAATCTGGGCAATCATTTGTACGATGTAATAGCCCATGCCAAAACCACCACGTTCATTATTGCCGGATAAGGCTCGGTCAACCACATGACCAATGATCGTGGCAAAGAAGTAAACAAACGTGTTCAGTACGCCTTGCATTAAGGCCATCGTCACCATATCGCCATTGGCGACGTGCGAGATTTCATGTCCGACGACGGCTTCCACTTCATCGGGTGTCATGCTTTGTAGCAAACCAGTGCTAACTGCCACTAACGCACTATTCCTGTTCATTCCCGTAGCAAAAGCATTGGCAACTGGGGATTGAAAAATGCCCACTTCCGGCA
This sequence comes from Methyloglobulus sp., assembly GCF_046714055.1. Lineage (GTDB taxonomy): Bacteria > Pseudomonadota > Gammaproteobacteria > Methylococcales > Methylomonadaceae > Methyloglobulus. The sequence continues at coordinate 3,837 of NZ_JBKKBJ010000180.1, forward strand.
TACCGATACCCGCTTTCTGGGATTGTCTAATAACCACATCGTACAGCCATTTTTCGGTCTGATTTTGGGGTTGTTCGATGACTTGCACTCCCATTGACCTTTTAGCCATCGTTTTCGACATTGCTAGAGAAATCACCGATCCGGTCACGCCGATGACTGCTGACATTATCAATAATGCTCCCAGGTCAATTCCCGTGCCTTGTGCATTTAGATAATTGCCTAAGCCCAGTAGTTTAAATAGAATGCTAATAACAATCATCACAGCGATGTTAGTAGCGAGAAACAGTAAAATTCGCATCATGGTGTGGCCTCTTTAGTCAGTGTTGTACAGCCGTTATGGGGATTGAATAAATGAATTCAATGTCTTTTTAGAATGATAAACTGGTTATAAGTTTAATTGAGGAGGATATTTTATGAAATTTGCAAAAACCATACTCATACCCTTGTTGGTATTTAACACAGGTTTGGGCTTTGCACAACCCGAAAACCGTCAGGAGCTGTTAAAAAATCTGCATGTGCCGGACGGTTTCAAGCTGTCTGTTTTTGCCGATAATCTGCCCAATGCCCGTAGCTTGGCATTGGGTGATGAAGGCATTGTTTTTGTTGGCACAGGCGCTGGCGGACATGTATATGCGGTCGAAGATTCCGATCATGATGGCGTTGCCGATAAAAGCTATACGATTGCCAAGAGTTTGTACATGCCGAATGGTGTGGCTTATAAGGATGGTGCTTTGTATGTTGCGGAAATCAACCGCATCATCCGTTATGACAATATTACTCAATCCTTGGGTAAGCCCCCCAAACCGGCTGTCGTGTACGACCAACTGCCTTCGGATAAACATCACGGCTGGAAATATCTGCGTTTTGGCCCCGATGGCAAGCTATACACCGCCATCGGTGCGCCCTGCAATATTTGTAAACCGGGAAAACCTTATGCCTCCTTGCTACGGCTAAACCCGGATGGCAGTGATTTTGAAATCATTGCCACCGGCATCAGGAATACCTTAGGTTTTGACTGGCAACCCGGAACGGATAGCTTGTTTTTCACTGAGAATGGCCGGGATTACCTGGGCGATGACTTGCCGCCCGAAGAATTGAATCAGTGGTCTGCTGTGGGTGAACATTTCGGTTACCCTTACTGTCATGCCGGGGAAATGCTTGATCCTAAGTTCGGTACTGAAAAAAAATGCAAAGAATTTACCGCGCCAGCCTGGAAATTTAAGGCCCATGTCGCGCCTTTAGGCCTACGTTTTTATCGCGGCGGTCAGTTTCCGGCTGGATATAAAAACCAGCTCTTTGTCGCGCAGCATGGTTCCTGGAACCGCACTCAACCCGATGGTTATCGCATTGCATTAGTTAGGTTCAAACAAGGTAAGCCGGTTTCCGAAGAAGTTTTTATCGACGGTTGGTTAACGAAGGATGATAGCGTTTTAGGACGGCCTGTTGATATTCTGGAAATGCCGGACGGAAGCCTGCTTATTTCCGACGATCAGTCAGGCGTGATTTATAAGGTTGAATATCAAGGCAAATAATGAAAAGACAATTTGAAATCATCAACAAAGACCTTGTTTACAATGGTTTTTACCAGATGGAAAAATATTGCCTGAAACACACCCTGTTTGGCGGTGGCTGGAGCGGGGAGATCAGCCGTGAGCTGTTCCGGCGCACGAATTGCGTGGCAGTCTTATTGTACGATCCCGATGCTGATAAGGTCGTGCTGATTGAGCAATTTCGCATAGGTGCCGCCGCAAATCCCGATCATGCTTGGTTGGTGGAGATTGTTGCAGGAGCCATTGACGAAGGCGAAACCGCCGAACAGGTTGCCCACCGTGAATCGAAAGAAGAGGCGGGTTGCGATATTCTGGAGCTAAAGCTAATCAACCGGTTTTACACGACACCGGGCGGTTCATCGGAACAGATCAGCCTGTTTTATGGCAGGGTTGACAGCACCCAGGTTGGCGGAATTCATGGGCTGGATCATGAAGATGAGGATATTCTGGTGTATGCCGTAGCTTTCGATGAGGCATATCGAATGCTGGAAGAAGGTAAGATTGAGTCCGGCATCCCGATTATTGCGATCCAGTGGTTAGCACTGCATCGGCAGGGTTTAAGGCAGGATTAATATCGTAGGGGGATTACGACGCGCCCATTGAACAACCAAAACGGGTATATCGTATTTTTGCGCGTCTCATCCACCTTACAATTTATCCGGTTTACGGCCTTGAGGGAATCCCCCCGAAGGGGCGCAAAACGAAAATTGGAGGCGAGGCAGGAAGCCCAGTTCAACCTAAAAAACCAGTTGAGTAATCCAAAATCCCGTTCGCGAGTCGAAGGGTGGGGTTTTGGATTGCTCACCCATTGGGCGTAGTGGTTGGCAGGCCGTTCATGCTTCTACAGGCACAGCACGAACAACCTGCCAACTACTTTTGGTATCTACCCCACTTTAACGACAGCATTGCCGAAGCAACACAGGCGCAGATTGCTTTTTTCGATTATTTTTGTTCTGGAACTACCTTTGCTCCTTGTCCTTTCTCCGCTTTTTTCCACAGTCCGTTGCTTGAAAAACAGTTCCAGCCCCATTTCAGCCAGTTAAGCAGCGACGCAGCCAGCCAGAACGACCAGATCAACATCAGCAACCTATAGGCCATGAGGGGAACAGTAACAACTGAAGCCTGTGTGCATAGTCCACTGAAAACCGTGACATAAACCCCCACCAGAAATACCCAAAAGCAGCCACTGGCGATCAGCAAAGTTACTCTTAGCTGGCCTACGTTATCGGCCAATTTCGGACCTTCGAGGCTGCCATGAGTAGCCATTCAGTTGAAATTGACGTGAAAAAAGTTTGACATTTATTTAATTATAGGAGCATAGTTAAATCCAGTGTCATTGCCAACTTAACAGACATGTTAGTTAATTGTTGGTCGTTTTACCTATAGAGCTGTTTCAATCTAACTTAAAAACTAGCCTGCATAAAAATCAGGTGATAAATGGGTGCGATATGGCAGAAGATCGGGGGGAGATAAAAATCCGGTATACCTTGAAGCAAGGGAAGGGAGATGCTTTGAGTAGCGAAGCCGAGCATATTTTTCCTGTTAGCCGTTGGAAAATCTATCTAATCTTAATCCCTGCCTTTATCGTCTTAGCATTTTTAAGTGCTTTCTTTTTTTCCATTTTTTTCCTTTGTTTCTATTCGGTGGTATTACTCTTGGCTTGTGGATTTGGTGGCTGCGCCGGAAACTGCGCAAATCTAATCGTGCACAGAGTCTGGAGGATGAGTACTTTGTAATCAAGGAGACTCACATTGTCGAAACGGAAACTGATAAGGTGGGGCACTAATGAATCAAAAGGTGATGGTTGGGAGAGGAAAGGCGATCTTCGACGGGCGAGTCGAGTATCCGCTTCCCACGAAAAGCGGGACTAAGGACTTCATCTTCTACTTCGTCCCTTCAAGCAATGGATACGGCAAGGGCGCACGGTCCTTCTTCGACCGCTTCTACAAGAACCACGTCCGCAAGGAGGTGCGCAGCCTCGAGGACATGATCGTCTCCCTGCACTCGGAGGTGAGCGGCGGCATCACCCAGATCCGGGAGATCGTAATGGTCGCGCACGGCACCAGGCAGGGGATGGTGCTGCCTGTGTTTGCAGCCGCCTCCGGGACCAACCTGCAGGAGTATCGCAACGTTTCTGCCTTTTCCATAGCGTTACTTCAGAAGGACTTCAGCGATGGGAAGTTCGTCAGCGTGCAGCAGAAGCGGACTGCAGTCATTGCGCGACTGCTGGATGACTCGTGGGTGACCATTCGCGCTTGCCGGGTCGGTAGTTCGGCGGAATGCTTATACGCGCTTTATTCCTTCTTCGGCGGCCGGGCCAACGTTTATGCGCCTACCGAGTACCAGTTTTTCGGCTCGCACCCGATCATGAGCGGCATGCGGGCGGAGAGCCGACTTGAGGCTCATCACCACTTGGTAAAGCAAAGGTTCTTTCCTGGCGACGAGCACACCCCCGAGCGTCAAGACGCCATCGTTCAGTTCCTGACCGATCGGGCGATGTTCACCGAGCCGTTCCAACTGGCGTCCACACCGTTCGACAACCCAGCCACGGAGTACGAGGTGTTGATCGACGGACTCAACGCGCGCAAGATCGACCCCACCCTCAAGCAGAGGTTTTCCGATCTTAACCATCCGCTGTCCGGCAATGCCCGGGTGCACGTGATTCAGACTAATACGTTGTGGCTGATCAAGGACGAGGCCGAGCACGCGGACACGAAGCACACCATCCAGTACGACGTCGGCGAGCTTATCGTGTTCGAGGGAAGTGAACGTCAGGCAGCGCTAGTTGCTTCGGCATCGTTGATGGATGTCGAGAGCGCCCGCGATTCTTTGCCCCTCCAGTTATTCTTTTATGAGGGCGAGCATGAATTGTGGAAGGGCAAGTTGTTCCAGCTGGCAGCCTATGCCGAGGAAGTCGTTCCCAACCCCGAGCTCAAGCAGAAGTTCGACGCTGTCCTCGCCCTGCTGAAGCTGGGTAACTTCTCAGACGGCGACGTTAACATCCGGACGGAATTTAAGGAGAACTTGGATGTTGACCTGTCCGGTGCCGCGCAGATCCAGACGTTGTCGGCCTCCGGTTCTGGACCGACTGAGAAGATCACTTGGGCAATCCAGGATCAGGAACGCTATGTTGTGAAGCTGGAACACCCAGCGACAGACCAGGGAATCGCTGGCCACAGTATCACGGTTTACAAAGGACTCCAGGGACAAGCCCGGCTACGGGAGGAATACGCCTTGATGAGCCTCCTGGGCCAGGATCCCGATACTCCGGGTACCGAGCTAGCGGCGTATCTCGACCGGTTCAGCATCGAAGAGCTAATGCTTGTAATCGACGACTTGCGGAAGCCGTACCGCCCGGTCTACAGCTTCTACATCCACCACGCTCAGCAAGCGATCGCGCGGAAGAAGGACTACTTCACTTGGTGGATGGAGCAGTATGGGACGCTCCTTGAATCGAATCCGCTCTTCGAGCAGCCGCATGCGGAGCTTTCGCGGAGCGAGAGCGAGGACAAGCATCTCGTCGTCCACGACTTTAGCTTCAACAATATATGGCGGGAGGTGAAGGTATCCCACCCCACCCTCAGCACGTTTCAGAACGATCTGTTTGCCGAGGAGAACCTCTGGGAGAAGTTGGGTCGTGAACTGGATGAGCTTAACGACCGCAATGCCGGCCCCCAACTGGAAGCCGATTCTCCGTTCACCGATCTGGAGGAGCTCCGGCAGCTACAGCGGCAAGGTCTCGAGCCCTTCTTCTCGACCGATAAGGCCACCCTCGAGTTGGAGGAGGTGGACGATCTGAGTTGTGAGGAGTTTGCCGCGGTCATTAATAGATGGAAGGAGCTACAGGGCGCCGATCCGGAGGAGATCAAGCGTTTGCTCGGCCTTGAGACTACGGCGGATGGCAAGACCTTTCTCGATCATGTAATGTTCCTCTACGACAAGTACAAAATCGCGAATATCGGGCTCGGCCTGTTCAACATTGCCTTCATGAGGGACGGCCTCGCGGTCAGGATAGTTGAAAAGTTGCCATGGTTCGCGCCGAGCGCAGGCACCCTCGCCATCATTGAGGGCACCCCCACCATCATTGGGGTCACCCACACCATCATTGGGAGATTCCTGCGGATCGCACCAACTATCACTATCCCGCTGACGATGTGGGGGAAGTTCCTGGAGGCGCAAATACAGACGCTGAAAGTCTGGGAGAACACGGGAAGGCTGACGGCAATGAGGCAATGGCTTCGCGAGCTTATCAGCCTGACCGTACGCGACCCTTTCCCAAGCGATCTCCCCATCGACCTCCACGACCAGAGCAAGTTGTTTTTGCCGGGCGCTCATCTGGAGATCGCGCGGTACTACCAGGAGCAGGTGGACGAATCGGGTGAATACTCGGTTTTCGTGTTTGCGCAAGAAGAGATGTCAGAGGGCTTTGAGGACGGCATTCAGGTCATGGAAGAGGTGGGAATGAAGATCGTGGACTACGCGGACGAAGTGGTCGGCGATCTTATGCGGGGATGGGATCTGGAAGATTGCATGATGAAGGTACTTAAGGACGCCGGGATAGTCGACTTGAACCTAGTACGTAGGCAAATCATCCGTGAGTTAGCCAGACAGCTGCTCAACGAACTGCCGAAAGTTTGATGATGAAGAACCAACTCGCACATCTTTACCTGGCGTTCCGCGACTTCGTCGAGCCACTGAGACGTCGGTTCGACAGCCTGGAGGGTCTTGAGTATCTGTTCCATCGTTACGGGTGGATGGTGCCCCTGGACGAGGCCACATACGATCAAATCCGGCAGGCGGCAGACATCCGCGAACCGCTCGAGCAGTTTTTAGAGATGGCGCAGCAGCTTCAGCAGATATTGGACGCCACGCCAGATGCAGAACTGGACGCTGCCGATATCGCCAGTCTGATCGAAGCGGCGGGTTCGCTCATCCGCGCCATGGCTGCTTTTGAGGTCGGGGGGCTGAGCGGTCTCCCAGCGCCGCTCGATCAAACCGAGTTTTGGGTGAACCTCAGTGAGCACTTGTTCGACGATCTGCTCGAGGAATACGTGCGTGTTTTCCACTCAGGCTTCTATCTGGTCATGCGCGTCTGGGGTGTGATTCGCGTTGATCAGGTCCGCCCGAGCGAGCCGTTCCGAAGAGTCTATATGCGGGTGTCGGTGGATTGGAACCAAGCATTGGCGATGGTAAAGGAGCCGCTGCCGGCTCTCAAGCGGGCGTATTACTGGGATGACCAGGCTCATCCCTTCGACCACAGACGAGCGCTGGAGAACCTGGTCCTGGTGCTGCGGGCCGCCCGCGTATCGGCGAAACTGATTGTGTCGGCCTTTAGTTCCGCGCCCCCCTTTCCATCCGATCTCGACCACACGGTGCAGGAAGATGCGGCGGCTCTGCGGGTGATCCTGCTGGAGCGTATCTCCGCGGACGACCAGACCTTGTACTCCGTCGGATTCGAGATTTTTCCTGCCCGTGCTGCCGACGGAGAGGCGTTGGGATTGCTGGTAAAGCCGCTCCTGCGTGGGGCTGCGGGCGTGTCCGTCCCGCTCGGTGCGGACTTTACGATGCGCTGGACCGTCGCCGCGGACGCAAGTGACGCGATAGGGTTCGCGCTATTCCCTGACGAAACCGAACTGATCGGCGGTGCCGTTGCGTTAGGCACGCGACTCGAGATCATCAGCACACGACAGACGCCTTGGTACCTGCTGGGAAATGAACGGACCGCCCGCATCGAGTTGTCAACCGTTTCCGCTAGCGTATCTCTTGAAGGCTTAGCGAGCGATCCCGAGGTCGTGCTGCGCGTTGCTGCCGGCAGACCCGGCGGACTGGCTGGGTGCAAGCTTGTAGTCCCCATGGCCGAAGCAGATAGCTTCGCCAGGCAGATGGTGAACCGGCCGTCGCTCGAGCTGTCGTTCTCACCCGAGGTCGTCTGGTCGAGCAGGAGCGGTCTCACCTTCAATGGCCAGCCGAACTTGAACATCGACCTGTTGGAGAACATCCCGCTTGGGCCCATCACGCTTACGCGCGTAAACATCGCACTGGGCGAGGCGCCCGCGGGACCTTCGTCCGCCGCTAGGCTAGCGTGCACCGTGGGCTTGAGTGTCAAGGGCAGACTGGGACCGATCGATCTGGTGGTCCAGCGCATCGGTTTTGTCTGCAGCATTTCGCGCCATACCCGAGAAGACATACTCGCTGCCGGCCCCGACAGCGAGCCGCCTGCACTCGGTGGACTGGGCGTGGACCTCCGCTTCACGCCCCCCAGCGGCCTCGGTCTCTCAATCGACGGTGGCGGTTTCAAAGGCGGCGGTTTCCTGGACTTCGAGCCGGAGGAGGAGCGCTACTCTGGCATCCTCGAACTCGAATACCAGGACCAATTCACGCTCAAAGCCTTCGGGCTGTTGAATACCCGCTTGCCCAACGGCCAGAGCGGCTTCTCGCTGCTCATCGTCATCAGTTCCGAATTCACGCCGATCCAGTTGGGCTTCGGCTTCAAGCT
>NZ_JBKKBJ010000181.1:0-9928 GCF_046714055.1 Methyloglobulus sp.
CTTCGGTCAGGGCGCGGGTCGAACATGTTTTCCGGGCCGTCAAATGCCAGTTCGGTTTCCGTAAGGCCCGCTACCGTGGCCTCCAGAAAAATGCCGCACAGGTTAACATGCTGGTGGGGCTGGCCAACCTGTACCTGCTCAGGCGACTGGTGGCCGCCTAAGGGCGGAATCCGTCTGTTGCCTTCCCGGGGACGGAATGCGGTGCACAGGGAGAAAAGGGCAACTTTGCCCACTTGATAGCCCCCAATGGGGCTAATTTTTATTATAAAACGAAGCCAGCGGATTTGTTCAGCGCTTCCTTAGGGAAATACCTAAACTATCTGCCGCTTGTTGGTGTGTATAGCCTTTTCATTCAATAACTTAGCTTCATCTTGCTTAAATTCAAGCGTGTAATCAGGCCTTTTTTGTTCACTTTGTGGGATCATCTTACACCTCTTACACCTCTTACAATTAAACCATCACTCCCAACGGCGGCGAAGAAATCTTGCCGAAGCATTGGACTGCCCGGCACACACTAAACCCTGCCAAACGAAAAAGCCGCCCGCCACCAACCTAATCTGACCTATGCGTTCGCCAGGCTCCGCCTGTTCGGTTGGCTGCTCGAGTGTGTGTCCCCGGACGACGTGCCCAGCATTCTCACCCTCATCAAGAAAACCCTGGAACGGAAGCTGCCAGGCCATTCCGCACCACGACCCAAGTCCAGACCCGACCCAAAGCCACGGCGCCAACACAAGTGAGGCTTAACTTAACGGCACTGGGCTTGTACCCCGTCCAGTTCCAAACAATAGGCTAGCGCGGATGAGGATCAAGAGGCGCTAAGCTGCCATCTTCGGGGTTTTCCAGGGGATCGCCCTCACCTTCCGGCAGATTGCCATCGCTGATAAGATAGTTTTGCCTTTGGAAATAGGCATTTTTTATGAATTCATAACGGTCAACCGATGCCGCCTCGGACACGACTTTTTCAGTCGCCAGGTTATCGGCGCGTTTGTCGATGGCATTCAGCACATACATCCCGCTACTGATTCCTGCTTCAACAGCACTGCTGAGACCTGGGAAAGCGCCAAAACCGACATAAGTAGCGGGATTCATGGCGGCATCACCAATCAAGCCGGTTACGCCTCTTGGCGAGCTAGGCCCAAGCAACGGCAATACGAGATAAGGCCCTGCAGGAACACCCCAAACGCCTAGCGTTTGGTCAAAGTCTTCATGATGTTTAGGCAGGTCTATCATCGATGCGACATCAAACAGACCGCCTAAACCAGCCGTGGAATTAAGCAAAAAACGTGAGCCGTCCATGCCGGTTTGCTTCAGCTTGAACTGTAACAAGTCGTTGATGGTGACTGCAATATCGTTAATATTGCTGAAAAAATTTGACACGCCTTGATCTGCGAACTCAGGCATCATCCAGTTGTAGCCCTTGGCAACGGGCTTCATGGCATAGTCGTCAAACTTATCATTAAATGATTGCACACCCCTGTTCCAGCCTTCCAGTGGATCGCTGGCATTATTGGTCGTCGCGCATCCCGACAAAAAGGTAAAAAACGCAAGGCTAAGTGCCTGCATTAGTTGTTTTTTCTTTTGCATATTTTGCCCCATAATTGACTATTATTTTTGTTTTGACCTAACTGCGGTTAACATACCATAAGTTGGAGCCTCCAGCGACACCCTAACTCACAAAACACATCAATGACTACGTCCACTATTCCCCTCGACAAACGCTTTAGAGGATACCTCCCCGTTGTCATTGATATAGAGACGGCGGGGTTTAACGCCAAAAAACATGCGTTGCTGGAAATTGCCGCCGTGATTGTCGAATTTGATGCCAACCGTGAACTCATCATTACGGAACACCACTCAACCCACGTCATCCCATTTAAAAATGCCGAACTGGATGATGCCGCCCTTAAATTTAACGGCATAGACCCACATCATCCGTTCCGTATGGCTATTGAGGAGCAGGAAGCGCTGCAACTGCTGTTTGCCCCTATACAAAAAGCCATAAAGCGCAACAACTGCAACCGCGCCATCCTAGTCGGACATAATCCTGCTTTTGATATTGCCTTTCTCAACGCCGCCATTCAACGTACTAAAATAAAGCGCAGTCCATTTCATCCTTTCAGTACCTTCGACACGGCGACCCTGGGCGGACTGGCTTACCAACAGACGGTTTTATCGAAAATCGTCCAGTCCGCAGGACTAACTTGGGAGGATGAAAAAGCCCATTCCGCCTTATACGATGCCGAAAAAACCGCCGAACTTTTTTGCTTGATCGTCAACCGTTGGAAACAACTGGAGGCGACCGTTAAATCAATAGAAGAATAGCCTTGACAGCCTGCCGACAAACTACCCTTTTACCCCGCCAACTGCACTCAACATACTCTTCAACTCACCTTTTTGGTACAGGTCAGTCACAATATCACAACCGCCAACCAACTCTCCCCCGACATAAAGCTGAGGATAAGTCGGCCAGTTTGAGTAAATCTTGAGCGCTTCGCGTAATTCGGGATCTTCAAAAATATTGACGTACATAAACTTTGCGCCACAGGCATTCAGCACTTGCACCGTCTGACCGGAAAAACCGCACTGCGGAAAATCCGGCGTGCCCTTCATGTATATAACAACCGGATTGTTTTCAAGCTGATCTTTAATTCTTTCAGTAACATTCATATTTGTCCCACTCACCTGTAAAAAACGCCTTAATTCTATCATTAAGAAAACAGGAAATCTTCCAAAAATAAGCTTGCCTCACAGTTCTTTGAAAATTATAATCAAAGGTTTTTACAATGGGCAGCCGTTCACTGCCTTTTTGTGTGAAGGTGGAACTTATGACCAGTCACGTTATGCCCACCTATGGCCGTTTAGCCGTCACCTTTGCCCGGGGTGAGGGGGCATGGTTATGGGATGAAAATAACAAGCAATATCTCGATGCCCTATCCGGCATAGCAGTATGCGGTTTAGGACACGCCCATCCTGCCGTCCACAGGGCGATCTGCAAACAAAGCGAAAAGCTACTGCATACGTCCAATATTTACAGAATTGCAGTTCAAGAACAGTTGGCTGACCGGCTGATTGAAAAGAGCGGCATGGATAATGTCTTTTTCTGCAACTCAGGCGCTGAAGCGAATGAGACGGCGATCAAACTCGCCCGTAAGTACGGTCACGAACGCGGAATAGATTGCCCCGCCATTATCGTTACCGACAAAAGCTTTCATGGCCGCACACTGGCGACGCTCAGCGCCACCGGCAATGCCAAGATACAAGAAGGCTTCGAGCCGCTGGTCGAGGGCTTTATACGGGTGCCTTATGACGACATCGCCGCGATCAGTGCCGCTATCGAACAGAATTCCAATATTGTTGCCATCCTGGTCGAGCCGATCCAGGGTGAAGGTGGGATCAATATCCCAGCCAGCGACTATTTGAATAAAATCCGTGAACTTTGCAACCAGCATAACCTGTTGATGATGCTGGATGAAATTCAAACGGGTATGGGACGCACCGGAAAATTCCTTGCCTACCAACACAACGGCGTTATTCCCGACGTGTGTACCCTGGCTAAAGCCTTGGGCAATGGCGTACCTATCGGCGCGTGCCTAGCCTATGGCAAGGCTGCACAATTGTTCACGGCGGGCAATCATGGCTCGACCTTTGGCGGCAATCCCCTCGCTTGTAGCGCTGCTTTAGCGGTACTGGAAACCTTGGATCAAGACAACCTAATCGCCTCAGCTGAACCCAAGGGGCAAGCTATCTGCTCAGGGCTTGCCGGGCTTTTACAGGATAATTGCCATTATCTCGAAATTCGTCATAAAGGCTTAATGATAGGCATAGAACTCGATCTGCCTTGCACCGAACTTGTCCAAATGGCACTAACAAAGGGGCTGCTCATCAATGTCACTCAAGAAAAAATCATTCGCCTGTTACCCCCCCTGATAATTGACGACTTGCAAATCAAGCAGATCGTAGAAACCCTAGCCATACTTATTTCACAGTTCACAGAACAACTTTCACCCATAAGTGACCATGCAACCAAGACACTTCATCAGCCTGCTTGATATTAACGGCAGCGAATTCCGCAGCTTAATCAACAGGGCCATTGAACTTAAAAATCATCGCAACCCTGACTATCAACCTCTGAAAGGACAAGTATTAGGAATGGTTTTTGAAAAGTCATCGACCCGCACCCGTATCTCTTTTGAAGCGAGTATGGCGCATTTTGGCGGCAACGCCATATTCTTGTCACCCAGGGATACGCAACTGGGTCGCGGCGAACCGCTGGAAGACAGCGCCAAAGTCATTTCCAGCATGGTCGATTGCATCATGCTCCGAACCTTCAAACACGAAACAGTGACAACCTTTGCCCGGCACTCATCGGTCCCCGTGATAAACGGTTTGACCATTGAGCAACACCCTTGCCAACTGCTTGCCGACATGCAGGCTTATTTCGAGCGGCGGGGTGACATTCAAGGAAAAACAGTCGCATGGATTGGTGATGGCAACAACATGTGCCATTCGTACATTCATGCCGCAACGGTACTCGATTTCAAGCTAAATATTGCAGCTCCGGCTGGCTATCAACCCAACAAAATGATTGCTGATGCTGCAGGTGAACGAATCCGTTTTTTTGACACCGCAATCGCCGCTGCAAAAAATTCTGATTTAATCGTTACCGATGTTTGGGCCAGCATGGGCCAGGAAGACGAGAATAAACAGCGCTGTTCTACCTTCAAAGGTTATCAGGTCAACGCTGAGATTATGGATACAGCCCAAAACGATGCGCTTTTTATGCACTGCCTGCCCGCTCATCGAGGCGAAGAAGTCAGCGCCGAGGTCATTGATGGCCCACAAAGCATCGTCTTTGCTGAAGCAGAAAACCGCCTACATGCACAAAAAGCGCTCCTGGAATTTCTTTTGTGTGCGAAATAGGACTATATTAATCTGTATCTAGCAATCAACTACAGGGGCTCACGTGAAAAGATGCGGTGTGTTTTTCGTTCTACTTATTGTCCTGCTTATTAGTTTCGCACCTGCATACGCCAAGACGGTTTATGTGACCGACAGTCTCGATCTGCCACTCCGTAGCGAAGAGAGCAATAAAGGTAAAATTATCAGCCTGTTGCCAACAGGCACCCCTCTTATTGTATTAAACGACAATAGCAAGACCGGATTTTCCCGAGTGCAGCTAAAAAGCGGTATGCAAGGCTTTATTGCTACCAGAAACACGATGTTGGAGCCACCAAACCGCACCCAACTGGAAACAACCACAAGAAATTTAACGTCCCTACAAACAGAAAATGACACCCTTAAAGAAGAATTAGCTAAAGCTAAAGCATCTATCACCCCAGGCACTACGCTGGAACAATCGCTGACGGCGGATCGTGACAGATTAGATAGGGAACTTTCCGAACTAAAAAAAACTGCTGCCAATCAAATCCAGATCAAAGACGAGCGGGATAAACTTCAAGAAGATATTGTCAACGTAAAGCGCGAACTGGAACAACTTAAATTTGAAAACAACGCCTTAAAAGACGGCGCTAACCAGGACTGGTTTTTGTATGGCGGAATTTTGTCGCTCGCTGGCGTGTTTTTGGGATTTATCCTGCCCAAGCTCGGTTGGCGGCGCAAAAGCGGTTGGGATCGTTTATGAAACAACCCTAATCGCAAGAAACAATAACTTTTTTCCTTTACACCTTTCTTTATTTGCAGGAAATCGGCATTAATGTCTAACTCGAACGACAACAAAACCCGTACTTTTTCCTCATTAGTCGTTGACGGCATGGAACGTGCCCCCAGCCGAGCCATGTTACATGCCGTTGGCTTTACCACAGAAGATTTTAGCAAACCGCAAATCGGCATTGCTTCGACCTGGAGCATGGTCACTCCCTGCAATATGCACATCAATAAGCTGGCGGACGATGCGGCGGCAGGTGTCAACAATGCCAACGGTAAAGCCGTAATTTTCAACACCATCACGATCTCGGATGGTATCTCAATGGGTACCGAAGGCATGAAGTATTCGCTGGTATCCCGTGAAGTGATTGCTGACTCGATTGAAACCGTGGTCGGTTGCCAAGGATTCGACGGCATTGTTGCCATTGGCGGCTGCGACAAAAATATGCCCGGCTGCATGATTGCCATATCACGGCTAAATCGTCCGGCTATCTTTGTCTACGGCGGAACCATTATGCCTGGCTGCCACAAAGACAAGAAACTGGATGTCGTGTCGGTATTTGAAGCGGTCGGCGCACGGGCGAATAATAAAATAGATGATGCTGAACTGGCTGAAATAGAAGCCAAAGCCATCCCCGGCGCGGGTTCTTGCGGTGGCATGTACACCGCTAACACAATGGCTTCGGCGATAGAAGCCTTGGGGATGAGCTTACCCAACAGTTCCGCGCAAGCAGCGATTTCCGAAGACAAACGCCTGGATTGCGAACGGGCTGGCGCAGCGGTGATGGAGTTGATAAAAAACAATATCAAACCCAGCGACATCATGACCAAAGCCGCGTTTGAAAATGCCATTACCGTGGTGATTGCACTTGGCGGTTCAACCAATGCCGTGTTACATCTGTTGGCGATGGCGAATGCCAGCAATGTCGATATTAATCTGGATGACTTCACCCGTATCGGTAAAAATGTCCCGATGCTTGCGGATTTGAAGCCCAGCGGTAAATACCTGATGGCGGAATTGATCGAAATCGGCGGCATTCAACCGTTGATGAAAGTATTGTTGGATGGTGGCCTGTTGCATGGCGATTGCCTAACCGTCACCGGTAAAACGCTGGCGGAAAACCTTGCCAACGTACAACCTTATCCCGACCAGCAAGACATGATCCGTCCTTTGGATAACCCTATCAAAAAAGACAGCCATCTGGTCATCCTATACGGTAATCTGGCGCCCGAAGGAGCGGTTGCCAAAATCACCGGCAAGGAAGGCTTGGTATTTACCGGCACGGCCAAAGTGTTTGAGACGGAAGAACGCGCTTTACAAAGCATCCTGAACGGCGAAATCGTCAAAGGCGATGTGATTGTCATCCGCTACGAAGGGCCGAAAGGCGGTCCCGGTATGCGCGAGATGCTCTCACCCACTTCTGCCATCATGGGCAAAGGCTTGGGCAAAGATGTCGCATTGATTACCGATGGCCGCTTTTCCGGCGGCACTCACGGCTTTGTGGTTGGGCATATCACCCCAGAAGCTTACGTCGGCGGCGCGTTGGCGGTAGTCCAAAACGGCGACCCAATCACCATCGATGCCGAAACCAGGCAATTGACCCTGCACGTCAACGAACACGAAATCGCCCGCCGTCTGGAAAAATGGCAACAACCCGCGCCGCGTTATATCCGCGGCGTGTTGGCGAAATACGCCAAGCTGGTAAGTTCGGCATCGTTGGGGGCAGTGACGGATAACTAGATTGATTGTAATGATGGATTCTTAGATGCAATGGCGTTAGCATAAATGGGCCATTGGTGCAATACGGCTAACATCTCCCAATAAGTTCTCATTGATACCTTCTCCAAAGGGAGAAGGCCAGGATGAGTGGTTTCATATAACAACTTTTTGGGATTTGTATTACGCCCTTCGATCTGAGTGCGGCAATGACTCGAAGCAATCGAGAAATGGATAAAGCTTTAGTTTAGCGTTCCCACTCTCTGCGTCTCGCACCGCTGGAGCGGTACAGGATTTTTTCCCACGCTGGAACGATGCAAGTTTTTTCATCATTTTTTGTTGGACAAGCAAGCAAGGGTGAGCAGGTTTTTTTGCCCACTAAAATAAATAAAAGGTGGGCAGAAAAGCCTGCCCACCAACAGACACTAAGCATTACATGTCAAACACTGGAGCCACTTGCAATATTATCGACCGGCAAGCGAAGTGAGTTAACAATGGCTCCTGACGGGCCCGTTTTGTAGTCGGCATAGAGCGGGTCGCCCTATGTCCAGTCAGTTGTCCAGTTATTTCGTCGTTTTTGTATAAATCAGGGCATACCTGTCCCCCCAACCCATCAAATCACCTTGTTATGGCCGTCCAGTGCTGTTTTTAGGTGGCTAAAAGCATCATCTGGTCCGCAGTTAGGGCCAGGATGCCAAACATCAAATGACACAGGGCCTTGGCATGTCCGCGCACACGGACCACCCGTCCACCAAGCCCGTCTTTCAAGCGGGCGTTGACGCGCCCGACAGTGCCGCGTTCGTTATGGCGTAAGGTTCTGCGGTGGTGTGCCCAACCATCTGGCAGCGTTCCTGTTCAGCCGTCATTTCATTTTTTAGGGCCCGGCCCCGACGGGGATCCACGTCAATCAGCGGGACGTGCCCCAGCCCTCGGCTCATGGCGTGGATGTGCGGCACATCGTACGCGGAGTCCATGACACCGTAAAGGTTGGCCACGCGCCCGCCGCTGGTCTTGGCCAAGGGGAAAGCGGCTTGGCCATCGTGGGTGGACGCTGAGGTTAGGACGGCCCTGACGGGAATGCCGCCGTCGGCCACATCGATGTGCAATTTGTAGCCAATCCAACTGACTTTATGGCCTTCGCTGTTTTTCTCAGGCAGCCGACATCGCACGCTTTCGGCAGGCCGTCCAGCATATCAGCCAGGCCCATGCCACTGGCTTGTCGTCCAATGCGGGCCAACGGCTTGACGCGTCCTTCGCCGTGTTTGGGCCGGCCCCGTTTGGCGGCTATTTTCTGGATAGGTTCCTTTTTGATCGGTCCCCCCCGTGCCACTATCGCAGTTGAATCGCGTGAGTTATGGCCCACCAGCTCGTGCGCATGGCTGTCCTTGACAAATGCCTCATGGACTCGCCCAGGCAAATGGGCGCTCGAGAATTCGGCAAATGCACGCGAAAATGCCCATTCATCAGGGACGTCGCCTTTACGTCCCCATCCGCAAATTCGCCTTAAGGTTTTATCGGTCGCCAGTCGCTCCAGCAAAGCGCGCGTAGTGGGTTTGTGATAAACCATGTTAGCCACAAGTGCCCTGGCAATGGCCGTGCGGTCTTGGCGGGGACGACCCGGGAAGCCACGGCTGGAATAGATGGATTCTTCGATGCGGACTATTTCTAGTGGGGCCACCAATTCCTGTTGCTTCTTGGTAAGTGACCCCAGTCCCCCTGATAACCAAGGAAATAAAGAACCTTGTATATTCAGCCATGCCTGTGATAATGTGTCCCGTAACCTGCTCATTTCATTGCTTAAGATTTGAATTTTAGAAGCTTCTGTTTTATCAGTGACGGGCAGGTATTTTTCTTTTTTGACCGTCCTGGCCACTAATTCCACTCGCTTTGATGGGTTTTGCAAGTTCCTCACTGGCTTTATTTTTCCCCAGCCAAATTCTCAACCGTTACTTTCTTGATCTTACCAGTGAATTTATTATCGTCTTCTTTGTAATCTTCCGACACTGGGGTTTCGTGGTCAGCCCCTACGTTAATGCCTTCATCGGCTGAGAAACCATAAGGGTTCTGTTTTTGGAATTTTACCTTCCGCTACTTGCTCACCATCCACAAACAACTGTGCTGTGCCACCTGAACCTGGCTTAGCTTCATCCATAGTAAACTCGTATTTAATGACATGATTGCCAGCAGTCACCGCTTCGGAAGCGGCGATATTGGTTCTTTCCCAGCCAAAATAGTTATACTCATGATGGACGATGCCGTCTTTCATATACAGCGTCCAGCCACCAAAACGCCCCGCTTGTGAAATAATCACGCCATTGGTATTGGCATCGGCTAAATCAACATCGGCGGTGATGGTGTAAGAGTGGTTTTTGGTATTAATACCTGCGCTTTCTGTGATGCTCATACCATCATAAAGCGTTAAGGGAGTCGCTATTTTTGCGAAAGCTTGTTTTGGGCATCCCAGCCCAAGCAAGCGGCAAAAACTTAACGCGACCGCCAATGCCTGCGGCTGCCCCAGCCGTCCTGCTTCCCTCGTTTTATACCCAA
>NZ_JBKKBJ010000182.1:0-11577 GCF_046714055.1 Methyloglobulus sp.
TGGGTTTCCAGATGAGAAAACACCTCGTGAACCACCACCGCCTCCGCTTTTCCCACCACCAAAGATTTTGCTTAATTTCTCTTGTAACGAACGTATTGCTTCATCTAAATCCGGTGGCCCTTTTTGATCCCCTCGACCGCTCCAAGGATCTTTTTTGTCACCGCCTGGCTCATTCCACGACATATTTGTGCTCCGTATTGGATTATTTATTGTCTTCTCTCACTCAGGATGTTTCGTTTTGACACAGATAACATCCTAGGGTGTGGCTTACGCAATACTGACATTGTATCGTAATTAAGCGAATTCTCATTGTTAAAGTTCCATTAGTGCGGCTTGCGGAAATCACGGCACAACGAAATATTGGTAAAAAATAGGGTTAATGCTTAGAACATTTCTTCGGTTTCAATCGCTTTCAACAGCCCTAGGTATTTGTTATCTATCTCAATTATCAAGTCGCTGCCTCCCGAGTCATTAATATGCTCGTCAATTATTTTTGCGCAAGTAAATAATTTGGCCCTAATTTGTCCCTGGTCTGGCCTTAGGTAACATTTTTTCTTATTTTTTGAATTTGCAAACTGTTCCGCCAACACATTCAGCAGCAGGTCAATTCCCTGTCCAGTTTCAGCGGACAACCAGACCCTCAGCGGATTTCCCAACTCGTCCCGATCTATTTTAGGCCGCCTTGCATCCAACAAATCAATTTTATTGAAAACCTCAATGCATTTAATTTTATCCGCACCTATTTCACCCAGTACATGATTGACTTCTACAATGATTCCGTCCCTGTTCTCAGAATGGACATCAACCACATGCAGCAATAAGTCCGCTTCACTGACTTCCTGTAATGTCGATTTGAAAGAGGCCACTAATTCATGGGGCAAGTGACGGATAAAACCCACCGTATCTGCCAATACACAATCGGTATTATTGGGCAGACGGCAACTACGTAGCGTGGGGTCTAAGGTTGCAAACAATTGGTCGGCGGCGTATGTATACGCGCCAGTCAGTCGATTGAATAAGGTGGACTTGCCGGCATTGGTATAACCCACCAACGATACTGATGGAATTTCTGCCTTCTTCCGTTTGCTACGCCCTTGATGCCTTTGCTTATCAACTTTTTCCAGGCGTTTTTGGATTTGTTTGATACGCAAACCGACAAGGCGTCTGTCAGTTTCTAACTGGGTTTCACCCGGCCCACGCAAACCGATACCGCCTTTTTGCCGCTCCAAGTGAGTCCAACCCCGAACCAAACGGGTGGAAAGGTGCTTCAATTGCGCCAGTTCAACTTGTAATTTGCCTTCAAACGACTGCGCCCGTTGCGCAAAGATATCCAGTATAAGGCCATTCCTGTCAACCACCCTGACACCTAAAAATTTCTCAAGATTCCTTTCTTGGCTGGGCGTTAGCGCATGATTAAACAAGACAATATCGGCAAAATAAGCCTCAATAGCGTTTTTAATCTCCTCCAGCTTACCTGTGCCGACAAAATATTTAGCGTCAGGACTTTTTCTGCTGCCGGTCACTACGTGAACCGGATTCGTCCCAGCCGATTTTGCCAGTTCTTTTAGCTCCAGGAGATCTTCATGATAGGCGTGTAGGGTCAGATGAACAAGAATGGCCCGCTCACCCGAATCCGGGCGTTCAAACAACCAAACACCCCATTGCCGTTCTGACAGCCAGTCCCGCGTTCTTAACGGCAACCACAATAGTAGACAGGACTATTCCTCAGTAGTGGGCTCATCATCCCGAATCATCTTCACAGTTCTACCTGGAACTATCGTTGAAATAGCATGCTTGTAAACCATCTGGCTGACGGTATTTTTAAGCATAATGACATACTGATCGAAAGAATCTACCTTGCCCTGCAATTTAATCCCATTAACCAGAAATATAGATACGGGCGTATGTTCTTTTCTAAGCGCATTAAGAAAATTATCCTGTAAGTTTTGACCTTTCGACATCCGATTTCTCCTTATTTTTATTTTTTAAAAATTAGCAATCTAGCACTTTCATATTGCCCGTCAAAGTTGTGCAGATTCGATTAACGTCACATCCGAGGCTTACTGTAACTCCTTATAGCCACACCAACAATGAACAAAACCAAGCAACAGGCTTGATTGTAGATTAATTCCTAAGTTCAATTATGTCTTCATTTTTTACAATAGCAAGGACTAATTATGACCCTCTTTGTAAGAAACTTTCAACCACTGCTGTAAAAACATCCGGCTGTTGGACGTGTAACCAATGCCCGGCCTTAGCAAAGCAATCGTTTTGAGCAGGGCGTTAGGAAATAACCGTAATGTATCTTCTGGTGCAACATAAGAAGAGTCTGCACCGGCAATAAATAGCGTTTCTCCCTGATGGGGCGCTAAATTATGAGTTTCTGGGAAAGCGACAATATTCGATGCCATTTGCATAAAAATCCCCACATCAATCCGCCAATGATAGCGACCCTCTTTCAGGGTCAGGTTCTGCAACAGAAATTGCCGATAATCCAGATCAGGTATGTCCGTGCTAAGCATTATCTCTGCCTGTTTACGATTATGGATTTTATCCAAGGGCAAATCTATTAATGCTTGTATTGTCTTGTCAAAATTGTGCGTGTAGCTTTTGGGCGCAATATCAACCACAAGCAATTTGTCCGTACGGTCAGGATGATTCAACGCTAGCCACATAGCAACCTTACCACCCATTCTATGCCCCATGATATGGGCAGCAACAAGACGATGTGCATCCATAAACCGTAGCACATCGGCTGTCATAATCGGGTAATCCATTAATGGATGGTGCGGCGACAAACCATGATTACGCAGATCTAAGGCATAGACGTGGAATGCAGCCGAAAGTGTTTCGGCTATTCTCCTCCAGTTACGTGAGGAGGCAAAAAATCCATGCAGGATGATGAGCGGAACCGGGTTATGGCTACCCAATTCTTCATAAGCTAAATCTACGGTTTCCATCGGGCAAAAAAAGCTGCAATGTAAAATTTTGGCATAAAAAAAGCTGTCATAATGACAGCCTTGTATATGGCGTCCCCAAGGGGGTTCGAACCCCTGTTACCGCCGTGAAAGGGCAGTGTCCTAGGCCGCTAGACGATGGGGACTAAAACGTGTTCAGTCTTATTATTAAAGCTTTATTGGTGGAGCCAAGCGGGATCGAACCGCTGACCTCTTGCATGCCATGCAAGCGCTCTCCCAGCTGAGCTATGGCCCCTCAACTGAGACGGGGCATTCTACAACAATTACGCTTTATGTCCAGCACTAATTTAAACCCTTCACGTAGTTAATAGCCTTTTCCAGCCTAGCCAAGGTGGTTTCCTTTCCGAGCAAAGACAAGGTAATGTCTATGGCAGGTGAAACCGCCGAACCACACACGGCAACCCGCAAAGGTTGGGCGACTTTCCCCAAACCCAATGCCATTTTTTCAGCAAGGTTAATTACGGTTGAATGCAGCTGCTCACGCTCCCAGGCTTGCAATTGTGAAAACTCTTCATGGAGGTTTGACAACACCAGATCGGAACCCACAGTAAAATTCTTTTTTGCCGCTTTTTCATCGTACCCGTCAAAATCCTGATAAAAATAAACACTCGCTGCCGCCATTTCGACCAGGGTTTTACAGCGTTCCCGTTGTGCTAAGACAACATCGACAAGTTCAGGGCCTTGCGCCAAATCAACATCACGCTGCTCAAGATGCCAGACCAAATGTTTCGCTACATGAGCAGGATCGCTATTCATGATGTAGTGGTGGTTCAACCATAACAACTTTTCCATGTTGAAAGCGGAAGCGGATACATTGATTGCATCCAGGCTGAAATTGGCAATCATCTCATCGATAGAAAAAATTTCCTGGTCGCCATGCGACCAGCCCAAGCGCACCAAATAATTCAATAAGGCCTCTGGCAGATAACCTTCGTCACGAAATTGCATCACGCTAACGACTCCGTGACGCTTAGACAAACGCGCACCATCAGGGCCCAATATCATCGGCAAATGTGCATAGTTCGGTAACTCTGCACCCAAGGCTTTAAGGATATTGATTTGCCTGGGCGTGTTGTTGATATGATCATCACCCCGGATAACATGCGTGATGTGCATGTCCATATCATCAACCACCACCGTCAAGTTATACGTCGGCGAACCATCAGCCCTAGCGATAATCAGGTCATCCAGTTCCTTGTTGGCAACCATTATCTCGCCTTTCACTAAATCTTTAATAGTGACTACACCATCCACTGGATTTTTAAAGCGCACCACACACTCCTTCCCTGGCTGGGGCGCGGTTAAGTGGCGGCATTTGCCGTTATAGCGAGGCTTTTCTTTATTCGCCATTTGCCCTGCGCGTAGCTGCTCCAATTCTTCCTTGCTGCAATAGCAATGGTAAGCGTCGCCCTGATCCAGCAATTGCTGGATAACTTCCTTGTAACGGTCAAAGTGCCGGGTTTGATAATAAGGGCCTTTGTCGTAAGTCAAGCCTAGCCAGTCCATACCTTGCAGGATGGCATCAACCGATTCCTGGGTCGAACGCTCAAGGTCGGTATCCTCAATCCTGAGTATGAATTGGCCCTGGTATTTACGGGCATACAGCCAGGAAAACAGCGCAGTACGCGCTCCACCTACGTGCAAATAGCCGGTTGGGCTGGGGGCAAATCGGGTTCTGATGATCATTTATTCTATTTTTTCTGAGAATGGTTAAGTACAGGATATATTGAACAAAGCAAAACGCACCGTTCGCAATTAATAGCCGATGGAATAAATTTTAGCCCTGTTCCGTCAATCGCCCCTCTACATATTTATGCAAGAGGCTGGAAATAAGCGTTTGATAAGGCAAACCCTCGCTCAAGGCACGTTTTTGGAGCAAACGTAGATCTTTGGATGAGATACGTATATTGATGCGGCTGTCTTTTTGAAATGTCGCCGAAGCATAGTCTTTATGCCGTTCAAGTTCGGACTTAAGGTCTGGAACCCGTGTGAGAATGCCAGCATCAAAATCATCTAAAAGTGCTTGTTCTTCAGGATCAAGTTTTTTCATTGTGGTCACCTACATAAAGTTTTGTGGCTTTGCGGCTGGGGATGATGGTTTTTAGAAAAATTTCCACGTCCGATTCTACGAATGGCACCAAATAGGCGTAGCCCTCGATAAGAACAACTGAGATTTTTTGGTTTGGATAACGCTCCTTGTTCGGATGTTCCAAGACATCAACCTCATCACCAGCCTCAATGTGAAACACCACGTCCTCAAAACCAATGCGGCGCTCTTTTTTGAGCATCTTGTTCTTTTCAGGATTCCAAGTGTAGTGTTTCATACGGCGCATAATAGCATACGATGTGTGCTTTGTGTATTCAATCCAAAATGCTACGTGCGGTACGTATCCTTACTTGAAAAAGTAGGTTGTGGGTGAGGTACGAACCCCAATGAAATGTGACCTAAAGCGTTGGGGTTCGTACCTCACCGCCAACCTACAAATACCCAACATACGGGATATTTAACTCATTATTTTTAATACAATTTATAGGATATGTTGAACGAAGTGAAGCAAATCTGTCTCGAACGATGCATCTCGTTTCTCGGCATATCCTATAACTCTGTAAATCTATTACCGAGCACCCATTATTTCAATTTGACGACAAAAAGTATTATTCAGGAACTGCAAAAGTGAATCAGGTATTCGTGCTCGATTACCAACTATGGTCATTCCATTTGATGCGGAAAGTGTAACGTGCATAATTTTTTTTACCGAGAGGCAAAACTCTATGAGAAACCAAAACACGTATTTTCCTCTTGTATATTTTCTATAGATATTTCCATTTTTAAGCTGAGTTTCAATAATTGAGACATCAACTGTAGAACAGTAGGCGACATTGCACTGTTCGTGGATATAAATCCCCGTATTAGCCTTGCCTTTGGGGTTGATTTCAGTCTTTAGACACCCTTTATCTAACGAAAATAAATCGCGCATGAGAATATCATTTAGCCCTGCACGTTTTCCACTCCTTCGCCAAAATACTATCCATGCCATAACAGGTATCATTGCCTGAAAAAAATTTTCCAACTCCTGCTCGAAAAGATTACACAGTTGATCCAAATCTTCGTGTTTGGCATTTTCGAAACCACAAACCTCAGTCAGAATTCTTTTACAAGTCCCTTTGTTTGCAATGTCATTCTCGATGGAATACCCGTCTGTGACATAGATGTTTATATCTCTAACAAGTTTTTCGGGGATAAGGTCTGAAAGGTCGCGATCCACAAAGAAGCAAACGCGCTTTTTTGGAAATCGACGCCAGTCAATATCTTTATGGATTTGATAAACTCGATTCTTGTTTCCAGCAGCCCATAATTCAATCTCCCAATCTGCTGGAATAGCATGATCAATGAAACCTCTGTAGAAACATGGATCGTTGCCTTCGACAAATCCATAAACAACCTTCTTAATTTTGGAATAGCGCGACAAGAATTCATGATAGCTTGCGATCTTGCTGTTTAAAGCAGCAACGTGAATATCTAGCATAGTCATGGCCTAGTCTCTTTCTTACAAGATGAATTCGCCAAGACCGTGAGCATATTTTTTCAACTCATTTTCGTAAATAAATGGTGAGTGAGTTACTGCAACAAGGCCTACACAGAATTCTGCTTTCCGGATGTCGGCAAGAAATTTGCGTTGCCAGGGTACGGATAGTGATAATTCCGGTTCATCAATCAGTACGAAGTAGCTTTTGCCACCTGAAAGATAAAGATGGCTAAAAAGTGACACGATTTGCTTTTCACCCGATGACAGATATTGCAGCTTGATACCTCTATCACCTTGTTGGTCGGCTTTTGGTTCGATAGTAAACGTGAAGTTCGATGTGTCATATCGAAATTCTTTGTCGACCATGTAATCATTACAGGCTTTACAGAAACTTACGATTTTTGCTTCTCTTGTCCCAAGCTCTTCATGAAAAGCCATTAGCTTTGTGAAATAGTGGCATATAACCTTTGCATGCACGTTTTGCTTTTGGTCGGTTTTGACCTGCTCAATAATTTTTCTTAGATGTTGTTTGTTTTTTAAGGATAAAATAGGTTCGGGAATTCGATTGAGTATGTTATCAATTGTCTTAGCTTCAGCCTGTTTTATAGGATCCAATTCAACTGATTGGTATTTCTCTTCAACAATATCACCCAAGTAAGAAAATGTCAGAGTATTAAGGTTTTCACGTGCAAACTTGTCAAGTTCAGCACGCGTTTCATTTATGGCTGATTCAACATCCTTCATACCGAACTCAACCAACTCAACAAAGGTTTCTCCTCGACGCGAAGCTAAAAGGTGTCGTCGATTCGACAATTCGCGTTCATCAAGTCCTTTAAAAATTAGATTTAGCTCCTGCTCTATGCGACGATAAGTTGGTAGGTATAGAAGTTGGGCTTTTAGTGATTTCTGAATTCCATTGAGTGTTTGGGTTAATATATTTTCTTTCTTTGTTTCGCTAGTATTTTCGAACAAATCAAGCTCGGAAAGTAGGTAATGAAGAGGTATATCGTATTGTGCACATAACATCTCTAGCTCACCGGTTACGAGTCGTCCTTCTGTTTGCTCAAGAAGAACAAGAAAACGGTGTCTTATGTTTGATGGCAAACGGCGAAGGATACGGTGATCAATGCTTTTTAAAGATTTTTCGATATCTGAGTAGCGGAGTGTGTGAGACTTGGAATCGATTGTAATAGTGACGGATTCAAATTGGTATTTAGCCATTGAACTCCATTGGCCGGAAAGGAGGTAATAGAAGAGATGCAAAACAGTCGTCTTACCTGCTCCGTTTTCGCCAACTAAAATTAAAGTGTTGTCCTTCAGCTTCAAATCATAGTCTCTGAAGCCATGTAATTTCTTAATTTCGAAACGTGTAATTTGCGTCATTACCTTATCGTTCTCACAGTAACACGGTAGGATGGGGTGAGGAACGAACCCCAACGATACCGATCATTATATTTGTTGGGGTTCACAAGCTCACCCCAACCTACAATTACCTCCCTATCCCGTATGCCGCGCCGAGCATCGGAGCATTTATCGGGAATAGCCCGTTAGGGACGCGATAGGGATATCGCGTGTTGTCAAAGGGACAGGAAGTCCCTTTTGATTTATCCCAGTATGGGGCAACCCCTGATAAATGCGAGAAGCGCAGGAAGCAAGCGGCATCCGGGTCGCCTTTTCTTTGGATGCTTTCTTTTGCGGAAAATCGCTCCTGCATTTTCCGCATTCACCACATCCGTGTGGTTTGGACAAGCAAAGAAAAGTATCCCGCCTGCCAGTGCGGGAACTGGCATTTAATCAATCGTCGCGGTAGCGACACTATACCCCCTCACCCTAACCCTCTCCCACAAGGGGAGAGGGGATAATATGGGATTCCATAACCTTCAATCCACCCATATAAGGCATTCCGTATGTCGGGCATTTTGTTGGTGCTGACGAGAGGAAGCTCAACAATTCGACACATCTAGCGTTAAGTTCCGTTCATAACCACCAACCTGCGGAGACTCAAACTTGATGCAATTCTTTCCGTATAGTCTCACGCACGACATCGGCAAGTGTTAAGCCTTGAGCAAACTGCCGCAATGCCTCATTCATCAGGGTTTGATAATTGCCGCCGGTAATTTCGGCGCGTACTTTAAAAATAGCCAGTGTGTCATTATCTACGCGCATGGTTATCCGCGACTTGCCGCCTTGCTCGGCTTGCAGTTTCGCCAATGCCGATATTTCAGACACAGGCTTGGCATCGCTAAAATCCATGTTGGTATAACGGTCAAACAGGGGATCAGAATTGTTGTTCATAACGACTCCTTTGGGATTGATTTGCTTTCCAGGCAGAAATTAGACGCACTGTCTCTTCGCGTAACGTCCAAACCACTATTAAAATTCGACCTTTGGCACCCATGCCTAGCGTGATAAAACGTTGTTCATTGTCGGCATTACCGTTCTCTTTCGTCAATGCGTAAGGGTCTAGCAATACGGCCTTAGCTTCATCGAACGTCACACCCTCATGTTTCAATGGATTTGCAGCGGCTTTGTCAGAATCGAACTCAATCTTCATATGCCCATTATATGTACAATTGTACGCACTAGCAAGGATTGATGGTTTTCTGATTATCAAATGCGTGGCGCATAGCGTAATACACCGAATGATGATAATACAAAACATGCGGCGGAATACACTGCGCTATTTCGCCCGGCCTATGGCTCTTTAAACCCCTCACCCTAACCCTCTCCCACAAGGGGAGAGGAGATGTTGATTCCGATCATGGTTCGACGACCGAAGGAAGTGCCTGTGGTGCAAGCTCACCACGAACGGAATCAAAAACTTATCATCCGTCATAAAATTGACAAAGGTCTTTTTCAGAGCTTCCTCAAAAATTATTCAATAACCGTCAACCCACCCATATATGGCAATAATGCGTCAGGAATGCGGATACGTCCCTGCTCGTCCTGGTAATTTTCCATCACCGCAATCAGGGTCCTGCCAGCCGCCAAGCCTGAGCCGTTTAAGGTATGGACCAATTCGGGTTTGCCTGTTTCCGAGTTTCGCCAACGCGCCTGTAAGCGCCGCGCCTGGAAGTCCTTGAAGTTACTGCAAGAAGAAATTTCCCGGTATGCGCCCTGCCCTGGCAGCCAAACTTCGAGATCATAAGTCTTTGCCGAAGAAAAGCCGGTATCGCCCGCACATAGCAACATCCTGCGATAAGGCAACAGCAATTTTTTTAAGATGCTTTCGGCATGACAAGTCAGATCTTCATGTGCCCTGGCTGAGTCATCCGGTCTTACGATTTGGACAATCTCAACCTTTTCAAACTGGTGTTGTCGGATCATACCTCGCACATCCCGCCCATACGCGCCTGCCTCACTACGAAAGCAGGGGCTATGGCAAACAAATTTCAGCGGCAGGTCTTTGGCATCAACAATCACATCCCGCACGATGTTGGTCACAGGGACTTCCGCCGTCGGGATCAAATACAAAGCAGGATCGTTGTTGGCCTTGAACAAATCGGCTTCAAATTTCGGCAACTGACCTGTGCCGTATAAGCTATCGGCATTCACCAGATATGGCACATAGGTTTCGCTATAGCCATGTTCTGCGGTATGGGTATCCAACATTAACTGGATAATAGCCCGTTGCAGCCTTGCCAACGCCCCATTTAGGACGACAAACCGGGCGCCTGCGATTTTTGCGCCTAACTCAAAATCAATCAGCCTGTTTTTAGCGCCTAAATCAACGTGGTCTTTGGGCGTAAACGTAAATTCAGGCACGACACCCCAACGGCTAATCTCAACATTGGCCTTTTCGTTTTTACCTTCGGGTACGGATTCATCCAAGATATTAGGGATGACTTCCATCAGATCAGCCATTTCCTGTTGGATTTCTGCCAGTTCCGCTTCCGCTGTTTTTAGCTCATCACCAAGATGCTGGACTAGCTCCATTAAAGGCTGTGTATCTTCCCCTTTAGCCTTGGCCTGGCCGATGGCTTTTGAACGGCTGTTACGTTCATTCTGTAATTCCTGAGTCCTTACCTGGACTTCTTTGCGTCTTGTTTCCAGCGCAATATAAGGCCCTGGATCGAATACGAAAGAACGCCTGCTCAATTGTTCCTTAACAAAATCAAGCTCAGTCCTAAATAATCGGGGGTCTAGCACTGCGTTTCCTATCAGTAAAAAGCGAACACAAAAGCGGATTATATGATTTTTCCGGCCACAAACCCCAGCCACGTCATTAACAAGCAGATGACGGTATTTCCGGTGAAAGCGGCCAGTAAAAAATTCATCTGGTTAGAAAATGAATGGCCCTGCTCGATTAAAAATAAAATGATATACAATCCAGATAAAATCAAATAAGTGCCGATTACAACGACCATAAGCGTTGCGCTTGATGGCTCTGGGAGCGCGGTTTTATTCAGCAAAACCGCGACAGTAAAACCAATCAGGAATGCGCCGATTGTGTTTATGATTATCAACGCATAGGGAATGGTATGGCCATTCCAGCTTATTGCCCCTCCTGACCAGGAAAATAACGCCCGGCTACACAGCAAACCCAGCCAGACGGCCAGGATACAGGCGCTGACGCTGATGAAGATATTACCTACCGCTTTAGTTACACTGCCCTGCTCTATCAGGTATAAAGTCTCCAGGGAAAAAGTGGAAAAGGTCGTGAATGCGCCAATAAACCCCACCAAAAGTGCAGACCGGTATTCAAATGCAATAGCAATGCGCTGAACAATCAAGGCCTCGGTGAGCAACCCTAACAGGAAAGAACCTAGAATATTGACGACCAGCGTGCCGTAGGGGAACTCGCGGCCTAACCATTGAGAAATCCCGGAAGACACCAAAAAACGAAATACGGCTCCGAATGAACCGCCCAATGCTATGGCAAACAACTGATTCATAAGAAAGATCAACTCACACGCGCCTGTTTTATCTATCGGCACACTTATTAGCAATAAAGTGTTCCCGGTAATAACGTAACTCTTCAATGGATTCGAGTATATCCGCTAAGGCTTCATGCTTGGTTTCTTTTGTAAACCCGTCTTTCAGCCCAGGCGCCCATCTGGCTGCCAATTCTT
>NZ_JBKKBJ010000183.1:0-4362 GCF_046714055.1 Methyloglobulus sp.
TTAATAACTGATGTTACGCACCATTGTTCATTTATATATTTTGTGATTTGTGTGTCGCTACCGCGACGTTACTTTTGATCGGGTTCTCGCACCCGAAGGCGAGATACTTTCTTTTGCTTCGCCAAAAGAAAGTATCCAAAGAAAAGGCGACCCGGATGCCGCTTGCTTCCTGCGCTCCGGTGTTTTTACCGGGGGCTGCCAAAAGGGACTCCTGTCCCTTTGGCAACGCGCGGCTTCCCTGCCGCGCCCCTACGGGCAATTCCCGATAAAAACGCCGATGCTCGGCGCGGCATACGGGAAGATTAAAGTTACCTGCGTAACATCACTTAATAATTGACTTAGCGGTTATGCGACCTGATTCCCATTCGGTTTTTAGCTATTCGTTTTATTCGATGTCGGTTCGACACCTGGGTAATTGGTTGGAGCGGATTGTTGTTCAATGTTATTGAGACTTTGCTCAATGACTTCCAGTCGTTCATGCAAGTTACGGATGGCGAGTTCAGCATGGACATTGACACTATGGTCGATTTCAGCATGAAGACGGTCTTTGGCGTTTTGCCGATTCTGGGACATCATAATGATGGGCGCTTGCAGGGCAGCGATCATAGACAGAATAAGGTTCAGGAAAATATACGGGTAGGGATCGAAAGCATCCTTGCGCGGCCCAAGTATTTCGGTATTCAAAAAAGTCCAGCAAACCAAGACAGCCATAAACATCAGGATAAATGTCCATGAACCACCAAAAGCGGCAATGGCATCGGAAGCGCGCTCCCCGAATCTGCGGCGCGTAGTGAATTCCTTGTTGGCATCGCGCGGCATACTGATCCGCGACAGGGCTTTTTCAATGACTTTGCGTTCATGAGGTGTAAGTTGCTCCCCTTCTAAGCAAGAATACAGTTTGTTGATATTTTCATTATTTTCACTCATGTATGATTATCCTCACAAATAGCTTATTATCTAAAATTTCGGCGAAAAATATTACGGTACTAAACTTACTGGTTAATGTGCAGATGTTTCTGTAACGGCATCCATGAGAAAAATACATGAATCATACTAAATTATTTTCAAACCACGTCCTTTTTACAGCGCTTTTGATTATGGCAGTTATAGGCGTTGCCGTCTCTGATATTTCGGCGACAGCAAGCCATTTATACTGGATTTCTATGGTGGTTTTGTTTGGGATCGTGTCTATTTTTGCCAACTACAGCCATACAGCAACATACGATCAGGCGGCACAGAAAAAAGCCATTGTGATTCAAACCCTGCATTGGATGGGCGGATTAGTGACGGTAATGATTGTATACACTTTATTATCATGCCGGAAGGATAACCCCGGAAGAGACTGGTTTAATCGTATTGTTAATACTCGCCTTAACCACTTTTCTCGATGGTATCAGGATAAGCTGGCGGTTCAGCCTTGCCGGTGTTTTTCTGGCTATCATCGCGGTTTGTGCGGCTTAATGTTGAAGAATATATCTGGCAAATATTAATATTGGCAATAAGCATCATCGCTTTCAGTTATTATTGGGTGTTCAAACGAAAACATAATCCATAACTGGATTTTTCTGTCGGTAGTGTTTACGGGGTGGTGTAGTGCATAAAATATCTTACATTCTGCTTGCTCCGGTACTATTGTCTGCTTGTAAGGCCATTGCTGGAGAAGACGCTTGCCCTGGGGCAGATGTAACCGACAAGCAAAGTGTGGGTTCGTTTAAGTCCATTATCGATGGCCAGCCAGCCGCTCCCGATACCCCGCAGGCGCAGATAACGGCCTTATATAATAAAAATAGCGGCCAATTTCAAAGCCGATTGGTAGGCGGTATTGTTTTTGTCCAAACCGGAATTTTTTGTCAATCCCAACTGACCGTCACCACCCCTACATTGGTTGTAGCTTCAGCGGGCACACAATTTCAAAATTCTGTAGCGGTCGCCTGGGAACAACGTTGGTTGATCGACGACGGTCACCTACCGACGCTTTCATCGCAACTTTCTTTTCAGGTTCCCTACAACACGCCAGGGGCAACAGTAGACATAGTGGCTACGGCCATTGCTGCCAAAAGTTTTACCAATGGCGTAGGTTACCTCAATGCCATCTTAGAAAGCCCCAATGGTTTTGATGCGACTATCTTTAATTGGACAGTTATCGCTGGTTATAAGCATATCATCCATGATGAGCTTGAAGTATTCGGTGATGTTTTTGTGCAAAAGGGCATCGCTGGTGGATTTGAGGCGGCTATTGAATGGGATTTTACGGATGGCGTCAGTCTTGCCCCGGTATTTCGGTAGTCTTCAATGAGCCCAACAGTAATGGGGTAACGGATGTCACTGTGGGTGTCAATCTTTCACGCGGATTTTGAATGGCTTAGGAGGTCATGATGCAGGCATTTTCGACAAGACTGTTAGGTTTGCTATTGTGCAACGCCATTTTACTATTGCCAGGATGCAACAGTATAGGGAAAACATCGCTGGCAAACCGATGGGATTCTGAAGCAAACGCAACGATTGTTGGCGCAAAAGAACATCCCATACCACAGCCCGAAGTTATTGGAAGCGTAAACGGCCTGCTTGACGTAGCATTGGAAGCTGCACCCGCTAAGGTGACTGTAGCAGGGCGAACATTCCTATCCAATGTTTATAACAGTAGCTATATACCGCCAGTCCTCAAGGCGAAACGTGGCGATAAAGTACGCATAAAGCTGGTCAATAATATCGGCACTGCGGACATTATGATCGACAAGCCGCAATTCACCAATCTGCATTACCACGGTATGAATATTACGCCGCAAGAGCCTGGCGATAATGTTTTTGTGTTGGTGCCACCCGCACTTTCCGGCAGCGATCCCATGCACGGCATAACACAATCGCCGTATTTAAAGGACAACACTTACACGTATGAATATGCCGTACCAAAAGACCATCCGCAAGGGTTGCACTGGTATCATTCACATACTCATGGCTACGGCGAAGATCAGGTATTAAGCGGTATGTCTGGTCTTTTGGTCATTGATGGCTACATCGAGCAGCATTACCCTGAACTGAACACACTTCAACGTAAAACATTCCTGCTTAAAGATATTGCGTTGCCCGATACCAAAGATGGCGACCCCAAAACAAAAACCATCAACGGTACGATTGGTGCAACTGAGACCATTAGACCGGGTGAGTGGCAAGTTTGGAATCTTGCCAATATCGGCGCTGACTCTTTTTTTGAATTTGTTGTTGATGGACATAAATTTTGGATGCTTGCCCGTGATGGCAACGTCATAGAAAATCCGGAAGAGGAAACATCCGTCCTGCTGCCACCCGCAGCCCGCGCCGTTATAGCGATTCAGGGCAATAAGCCGGGGCTGTATGGCATACGATCCCTGGACGTGGACACGGGGCCAGCAGGGGATGACAATTCACAAGTAGTGCTTGCATCGTTAAAAATCGAAGGACAACCGGTTACGGAGGACGCTACCCTTGCGCCACGTTTGTTACGTCCAGCGGCCAAGATTGCCTCTATCCATCCACGAGCCGAAGACTTAAAAAAAATGCCCATCACTCGGCAACGGGTGATCGAATTTTCAGAAACATCCGACGGTAAAACCTTCTTTATCAACCGCAAGCAATACCAACACGACCGCATTGATACCGAGGTCAAACTGGGCGATGTCGAGGAATGGACGGTACGCAATGTCACCGGAGAACGGCATGTTTTTCATATTCATCAACTGGATTTTCTGGTCAAGGAAATTAACCATGACGACCAGGATTCCACCGGCTTGCGCGATACAATTGATGTGCCCTACCAATTCGACGGCGCGCCTGGTGAAGTTAAGCTTATCGTACCCTTCACCAACCCCAATATTGTTGGAAAGTTCGTTTACCATTGCCATATTCTGGAACACGCCGACAATGGCATGATGGCAAATATTGTTGTAAAAAAATCAACGAAATAATGATCCGGGCATCCCCTACTTACCACGGAGAACAAAAATAAGGAGGTCTCCTGCGTTAGCGAGAAAGGGTATGGTTGCTATCAATACGTCATACACCCGCAATCACCTTGCTGCCATTTCCCCCGTGAAAACAGAATTGGTTGAAATCAACCGCATTTATTTGGTTGATTTCAACCAATAGCTTTTTAGACACTCCTAGCCCCACCTCCCTTAATACAATATTTATCATTGATATTATTGAAGTTATTTTAAATTTTTATGTTACGGCATGGAAAGTGCTATTAGCTTAACGAACCCAGTAAAAAACCTTGACAAGTGCGGGGGGGGGGGGGGATAAAGATACCCGATTAAAAAAAACAAAATAAAAAATAAATATAAAAAAGCAATATAAAAAAAAAATGCAAATATACGATTTATTGCG
>NZ_JBKKBJ010000184.1:0-7834 GCF_046714055.1 Methyloglobulus sp.
GCGGATTAGCCGCGCAACATACGCGATCTATCCGTTTTGTTTGTCCTTTGGGCGCGGCGTAATCCGCCAACTGCGGTGTTCATTCGCCCTCCAGGGATGGAGGAAGTGCGGCAAATGGTCTGGAACCATTGCCGCAATACGGCGGATTACGACGCGCGGAAAATCTTTACATAAATTGAAGCTTGGAAAGTTTGCGCGTCTCGGCAACCGCTCCATGCGTTGCCCTATCTCCTGCATCCATGCAGTCGTAATCCGCTCTATTCACCAACCAATTGCTCAATCCGGTAAAACCCTTGCTGATTTTCACCCAATGTTTCGGCTAACCAGGGCAAAACCTGTTGCATGTCGGCAAGCAGCGTCCAGGGCGGATTGAAGACGATCATGCCACTCGCCGTCATGCCGAACCCGTCGCTATCGGCCTGTATGCCCAGCTCGAATAACTGGATGTTTTTAATGCCGCTCGTTTGTAAGGCACGTTCCATAGTCTGGTTACGCTTTCTGGCAACGACGGGATACCAAAGACAATAGCAACCTGTGGCGAACCGCTTGTGCATTTCTTTAAGTGAGCCCGCCACCGCTTGATATTCATTTTTGATTTCATAGGTAGGATCGATCAGTATCAAACCGCGATTTTCTCGTGGTGGCAACAATCCTAAGCTGTCCTTTAATCCATCGGCACGAAAGACCTTGATGCGCTTATCCTTCTTAACTACGTCGTTTAACAGTCTGGATTCCGCCGTATGTAACTCGTAAAGAAACAGGCGGTCTTGATTATCTAGCAACTGACGGACAATTAAAGCCGAACCAGGATAACGGAGTAATTGCTCAGAATAGTAGACCTGTTTGATGAGATAGACGTAATCGGCCATACAAGCGGGCAAATCTTCACGTTGCCATAAGTTGCCGATACCGTCCAGAAATTCCTTGTTTTTCTGCGCCTCGCCGCTATTCAGCTTATAGTCTCCAGAACCGGCATGGGTATCGATATAGCAAAGGGGCTTGTCTTTTTTTTCAGGTAAGCTAGCACCTGAACCAAAACCACATGCTTCAGGACATCGGCGAAATTTCCGGCATGATAAGCATGTTGAAAACTTAACATGATCTAGGCTGGATTATGTTTGAAACCGTTCGGGCTGAGCTTGTCGAAGCCCATCGACCTTTCGACAGGCTCAAGGCGAACGTAGTTAATAACTTCACAAGGCCGAATTAATAGTGCTGGCTCAGAGCGCTTTGTCAACGATGGTCATGGCGATTTCAAAGGCAATCAAGCCGATGATAATCCACTCCAACGTTGATGAATGCCGGTGCTTTTGCTCATCTGCCAGCATTTCGAATAGCTCATGAATCGTTTCCAGTTTCTTGGACAGCACTTCGGTACGCGGCGCAATTTCCAAATATTTGGCGGCGATGGCATAGAATTCTTCATATTCTGGGTATTCCCAAAAGAAATCCGGTTTATCTAGCAAATCATAATTCAAAATAATATCGCTTTTGGTCAAAAACAGTTGCCCACGTATTTTTGCTATCTCATGGCGGCCTAATTTGATTCTTCCGTCTTGCGCCAATGACTTCGGGATATAACTGGTATTGTTGATGGTGGTAATGGCATTCGCTTCAAACGAGGCCAGTTTGATCGATTGCGCCATGCCTTGCGACAAGGAAAAAAGCACAATAGGGTCGGAGGACTCGATTTCTATATGATCCTCAACAATGCGTGTTTGTGGATTGTCGAGGGTGAAAGTGAAATTATCTTCTTCAACGATTTGCAGAGGATTATCCGCATGTTCCAACAGGAGCTTATGCAGTTTATGTTGTTGTTCTGAATCGATATTCCAATGTACGACTGCGCCATAGGCAAAAACTACTGACCAAGATTCATCATCCTCAATCAACAAAGCCCCTTTGATAATTCGTATCAGGCTAGATTCCGATAGGATTTTTGCCAGGGCGCTGATGTCAAAGCCTTGTGCCAAACAATAGGCTACGCAACGCTTAGCTGCTTGGGATTCAGGCATGATTGGCGTTCATGGGACTAATATGGATGAATGCCATTAAAAAAGCCTTGCGTTAATTTTCAGAAATTTTGATCAGCCATCCCTCAGCAGCTCGGCATGAGGAAGCCTTGGCATTAATTTTGACATCAATCCGCGCCGCCGTATTGCGTAAAGAAGCAGGGATCTTGCCCTTGACCACATAAAATGGGTCTTTAAACTCAAATACGACATCCACGGGCTGCTGTTTGACTTCTACAGAAACCTGCTTAGGGTCATCGATATTGTATATCAGGAAGGAAAATGCTGCCCCCGGAGCGACAGTCGCCAAATGTACGGGTTGCATCTTGTCCAAGTGTGGATGGACGCAGGCTGCGGTGCCACTGTAACTTCCGCCCCTACCGCCTCGATGTCTGCTGTGATCCATTATGGCATGTGCATCAATAAAAGTAAGGGCAAGCAAGGCAGCCAGCAAGTGCATTTTTTTCATGGGGTCACTCCTCCGGTTACTGTTGTCGAAAGTACGGTCTATGCTCGATTATACCTATTATTTTAGCGATCCCTGTCGTTATGATAGGTACACAATAAACTAATCTGCTTACGTGTTTCTGCACGCTAACCGTTTCATAGCACATTAGCGTAATCTTGTTCCAGTTGCCGGAAATTCATCGAGGTCATAAACCGACTAAAACTTAGCCATGCCGAAAGCCCCATCAGGTCGGTAAACTGCGGCGGCAAAAAGCGTGGGGCAATCACCGTTCCTTCTTCAACCAAATCCACCAACACTTTCATGTCTTCAATCATGGTCTTGCCGCAAAATAACAAGGGAATCCGATCCGGCTTGCCTTTGCTAACCGCCAGCCGCATGAAGTTATAAGTCAACACGAAGCCCTTGATATAAGTCAGGTCTTTCGTAAAAGGCAGTTCTTCGGGCCTGCTGCCCCTAAAAACACGGCTGCTGATCGTATAGCTTTCTTCCTTATCCAAGCCCTTCTCAAGAAAAAAATTGAAAATATCAATAAAATTAGCCCCTTCTTCTGCCAGTGTTATGGCGCGAACCCGATGAATCAGTCGCATGAGCCGGTTAGGCGTGGAGCTGAAAGTCAATATTTCCATCAATACCGCCAAGCCTTCCTGGGTCACCGTCGCCGAAGGTGGCCCTTTGCCGAGGAACGTGCAGTAGGGTTGTGCTAGCCCATTTAAAGTAGTGCCTAAATGCACCCAGATTTCATGCACTTCCAGAACCCGCAAATCCCGCATATTAAATAAAGCATCAGCACGCAGTTTGACGTAATCGGTGCCAGCGGCGGCATCCGCGATAATGCCGTCACTAATCATTGCCCGTAGTCCATTGCCGGGTAGCACGGCTTCTATTTTCTCATTAAGGATGGTTACCGCTTCGTGTGCAGGGATGGTTTTGGGTTCCTCTGCAAGAAAATCCAGCTTCAACAATTGCGATAAGGTTTCTTCCATCATGCTGCCCAACCCGGCAATAGTAGGATCGCCGACATGAAAAACATCTTGCGATGAACCGTACAATTCTTGAGAAATATTGGTGAAGGTGGCGTTACCCCGAAATTCAAGCATTGTCACCACATCCTGATATTCCCGGCAAATCCGCCGCATAATCACGCTCAGCGGATTAAGCTGTCCGAGTTTGCGCACCAAATCCCGTTCGATCTGGTAAAACTCTTGCTTTTTGTCATCCGGGTCGAAACCCAAAGACCGCCCCTGGTAGTATTCGGGCGTAATTACTGGCATTTTTTTACAGTGACTGGCAAAGAAAGCCTGCTTGATAGTGTCGTCCCACTTAATCGCATCGAGAATACGAATGGGCTGCTGCGCTTTGACAATCCGGTCAGAAAGCGCTTTAACTTCTGTCAGGTAGGCCGATGGCGGGTGTGCGATGTGGGTATTCTTGGTGTGCATTTATCATCCAAGTATTGACAAAGTTACAGAAAATCTATTGTAACCACATGTGCCAATAAAATGCACGGACTGTAGGGGCAATCCCTTGTGGTTGCCCGAATAATCACAAGGGGTTGCCAGGGCAGGCACAAGGCCTGCCCTTACAATTTGGGTGATTAATGATATTTGTACAATGCTTTATGGCCTTTGTGCGTTAGGTCGGCGGCAGCGTCGCTTCGGATATTGTTGTATGTTTTTAGGTTTTATAGTATTTTGTAGCTGGCGTTAGGTTGCCACCGTAAATCTTGGGCCTGGCCGCCATTACGAATGCTGTTTGGTTATAATTGGACACATAAAGGGGGAAAATATGGCAGACCTTTCAGTCATCAAGTCGACACTCAATTACGTAATCGACTGGATGCAGGCGCGGATCAATGAGCGGACTTCTTGGGATGGGGTCACTATCATAATCATCAGCATTATAGCCTTGATTGCTACGCCCTTGGTCAAATATGCCGGGTGGATTGGTTTAGGTTACGGCGCCTGGACTTTATGGAAA
Organism: Methyloglobulus sp.; assembly: GCF_046714055.1. GTDB lineage: Bacteria > Pseudomonadota > Gammaproteobacteria > Methylococcales > Methylomonadaceae > Methyloglobulus. Next base: position 4,459 of record NZ_JBKKBJ010000184.1, read on the forward strand.
AGAGAAAAAGTACAATAACAGTTTTTATTAACCTTTTTGCGTCCCTGTTATGGGTTACGCGAATTTAACCTGGGAGGTCAGAATCATGTCCACAAAAGAAGAATATTTAGCAAAATTGAAAACCCGGAACGATAGTTGGCAAGTAGAAATAGATGAATTGCAAGCTAAAGCCAGTGAAGCGACAGATGATATTCGAGCTGAAATAAATGAGCAAATTGCTAATCTTCGTGTTAAATCTGCAGAAGGGGAGAGTAAGTTTAACGAGTTGGCGGATGCTACTGAAGAAGCTTGGGAAGATCTGAAAGTTGATGCGGAAGCAATGTTCAACAATCTTGTTGGCGAATTACAAGAAGAAGCACAGGAAACTATGGCTGAGGCTCAAGGCTTCTTCGCAAAAATCAAATCCTTCTTTAGCTAAGTCATTCAATATCCAAACGACTACTAGTTTTTTTAAGCGGTAGTCGTTATCAGTGCGTAAAGTTAATCTGTTTAGTCCAAGTATCCACGGCACATAAAGGGCGGTTAAAAGCCGACCTTTGTGTTGCTGCTTGTGTTATGCCAAGAATTATTTTTCCAAAAACGTGCGCCAATTTATCTTTAGTGACCCATTTTTTGGGTGAGTTTTAAAAATCGTTGATACCGCGTCATTGTTATGTTGCCGTTTTCCGCAGCTGCGCGAACCGCACAACCCTTGTCATGGTGGTGGCGGCAGTCATTGAATTGGCAGTTACCTGATAACGGTTGGAATTCCCTGTAGCCTTGCGCCAATTGCTGGATGTCCAAGTCGGCCAGCCCAAAAATAGCCACGCCAGGGCTGTCTATCAAATCGCCGCCGGTATCGATGTGGTAAAGTGTTGCAGTAGTTGTGGTGTGCCGCCCATGTTTGGTCGTTTCAGAAACAGAGTTAGTTTTCAGGTTCCTGTCGGGAACCATAACATTGGTAATAGAAGATTTTCCGACACCCGATTGTCCTGCCAGCAAACTGACTTCGTTTTGTAACGCAAGTTTCAGTTCAGCAAGGCCAAGCCCTGTTATTGAGCTGACTCTATGCACCTGATAGTCGAGACATTGGTACACCAAAAGCTCTTTTTCAATAGTTTCGGATTGAACCAAGTCTATTTTATTTAAGATTAGGGCGACATCGATTTGATTATTCTCGCAAACAGCCAGGTATTGGTCAATCAGCAAGAAATCGCAGTAAGGTTCCACGGCGATGACGACGAATACCTTGTCAATATTGGCGGCAACCGGGCGAACCTTATTGTTTCTGGCAGGTCTGGCTAATAGAGACCGGCGAGGTAGCACTGCTTCAATACGGCCTTGATCTGGAGCTGTTAGCGACCATGATACCTTATCGCCAACCGCCACGGTTTCAAGCCGCCTTAGCGGCTGGCAGAGGATTATTTTATTTTCATGTTCTACAGCAATACTTTGCCCTAAATGTGCAATGACGAGTCCCTCCATAGACATGGGAGCTAGTCCTTCCTTAGGCATGGATTATGCGGACTGCATTTTGGTTTCCAGGTGGGCAATGCGAATGGCGGCGGGTGGATGGCTATAGTGGAACGCTGAGTACAGCGGGTCGGGTGTCAAGGTGCTGGCGTTTTCTTCATACAGCTTGACCAGGCCGCTAATCATTTTGGTGGCTTTGGCATTGTTGGCGGCAAAATCGTCCGCCTCAAATTCAAACTTGCGTTGGAAATAAGCGCTGATCGGCTGCATAAAGAAGGTGAAAACTGGTGAAACCAGCATGAACAATAACAGTGCGGCGGCATTTGAGGCTTGTTCTACACCCAGGCCGGAAAAGAACCATTGTTGATTGATTAACCAACCAAGAATCGCCAGACTAATCAAGCTCATAACCGAAGTTGCAACCAGCATTTTGATGACGTGCTTGCGCTTGAAATGGCCCAATTCATGCGCCAGTACGGCTTCCAGTTCTTCTTCATCAAGCGAATTGACTAAGGTGTCGAAAAATACGATACGTTTGTTGTTGCCCAAGCCGGTGAAATACGCATTGCCATGACCGGAGCGTTTAGAACCGTCCATAATGAAAATGCCTTGGCTATTGAAGCCGCAACGGGCAAGCAAACCCTGGATCCGGTCTTTGAGCGAACCCTCCTGCATCGGGGTAAATTTATTGAATAAGGGCGCGATGAGGGTCGGAAATAACCAGCTCATCAGCAGTGAAAAGCCCATGATAATCGCCCAAGCCCACAGCCACCACATCGAACCGACGCTATCCATGACCCACAAGATCAAGGCCAAGATAGGCAAGCCGATTGCCGCGCTTAACCCCAATTGCAAAAACAAGTCTTTAATGAATTGCTTGACAGTGCTTTTGTTAAAGCCGTATTTTTCTTCAATAACAAAGGTTTGGTACAAGCTGGTAGGAATGTCGATCAAGGTCATGGCCAGGAAAACGGTTGCGAGTGCCATAATTCCGGCTAGTAACGGGGACGTGACCTGCGCTGTCCAGAAGACAAATGCAGAATTGCTGCCGCCGCCTATCGTCAACGCCAATAAAACGACAATGCCGATGACGCTGTCTATAATCCCTAACTTGCCTTTCTCGATGGTGTAGTCAGCCGCTTTTTGGTGAGCTTCCAGGGAAACGCGGTCTTTGAATGCTTCAGGCACTGCCGAACGATGGCTGGCAACGTGGCTTGATTGTCGCATAGCTAACCAGAATTGAGTGGCGTAACAGCTAACCAGGGCTATCAAAAAGATGAGTGTAAAGCTGTTCATGAGTTAAAATCGTCGGGTTTAAGAACTAGGTGTAGATATAGGCCAATGCTACACTAACTATCGTGCAATTAATATAACGGAAAAATCAAATGGCACAAGATGCCCAACATCTCATTTGGATAGATCTGGAAATGACCGGGCTGAACCCCGACACTGACTTGATTATCGAGATTGCGACAGTCGTAACCGACAAAGACCTGAATATACTCGCCGAAGGGCCAGCCTTGGCGGTGCATCAGCCTGATGCCGCGTTATTGGCGATGGATGACTGGAACCAAAAACATCATGGGGAATCGGGATTAATAGACCGGGTCAGGGCTTCCAAGATTAGCGCGGTGGAAGCCGAGGCCTTGACCATAGCTTTTTTGAAAGACTGGGTGCCGGAGAATGTTTCCCCCATGTGTGGTAACACCATTGGGCAAGACAGGCGTTTTCTTTACCGCTATATGCCGAAACTAGAAGCTTATTTCCATTACCGTAGCATCGATGTCTCAACCCTGAAAGAATTGGCAGCCAGATGGGCGCCTGGGCTGAAAGACGGGTTTACAAAAGAAACCAAGCATGAAGCCTTAGCGGATATACTCGAATCCATTGAAGAGTTACGTTATTACCGGGAACACTTTATTGC
>NZ_JBKKBJ010000185.1:0-4779 GCF_046714055.1 Methyloglobulus sp.
TTGGATACCATTCAGTGTTAAGATAAGGTGTGCATGGGTTTTATCTACTCGACAGACTTTTTGTCTCAGCCCGGATACAAACTCTGGTCATGCACCATGATATACAGCTAGCTAGGCATATATATCACGTTTTGGAGAGATACAAGCCTGGATGAAGAGCAATGTAATACGGGAAATCAGAGCCACGAAATCGGATTCCGCAAGCTCCATCCATTAGGCTACTCGGCTAAAGATAAACATTACTTCGATGACCAATATCGACAACCAAAACAGTCATTACTTCATATTTAATAAAGCAGATAACATGGTAATCACCAATTCGATATCGCCATTATTCCGCCAAACGTCCAGACAGCGGCTTGCCTTCACTCCTTGGATTGTCGCTCGTCGCTATTTTTTGTCCATTGTAATTACAACACGTTCCGCGACTTGTCGATCAAGCCGTTTTAAAGCCTTGAGCGCCTTTTCATCATATTCAACCTTCCAAGCCAAGTTCTTTCCTTACCTCTTCGGCAGTATAGCTGCGGCTTTTTCCGGCGCGGATATCTTCAAGGGCTTTATCCGCCAAATAAATATCTTCCACGTCTTCAAGGCCTTGCTTGATAATCTCGCGCAAATAATACGCCTTTGTGCGGCCAGTTTGGGTGGCTAGGTAATCTAACCGTTACTCGATGGCAGGGTCTAGCCTGGTTGAAGTTGCCATTTCGTAATCTCCATTGAATACACGTATTGAGTGTAGGCATGATTGAAATGTTCAGGTCTTTAAATCGCCCATTGTTTCGTTAAATCCGCCGAATGGAAAAAGGAACTGCATAATCCCATTCTTCTCGAACATACATGCCTTTATAGTGTACTTTCAGCAATCTCGGTGAGTGAGGTGCTAAAAAACCCTTTTTCAGCAAACAGTTTCAAAGTTGCCAGCAATATTTCATCCTGTGTTTCGGCTTTATCCTGAACTTCAGCTTGCGCTTGGGTTTCTTTTATTTCTTGTTCCATTTTTTCTTTCACAGCCAGTTCAATATGCTGTTTGTAAGTCCAAAAAATCCGCAACGGTCGCGCTTCGACCTTGGGATAATAAACCTTATTTTTCTGCCATGGCTTTCAGTGCCGCACTTAAATAATTCACCATAGACCATAGTGTTAGCGTAGCTGCGATATAAAGCAGGATGTAACCCACTGTATTGACGGGGATGCCGAATAAATCTTCACGATAAAGCAATAAAGTTATTGCCAGCATTTGGGCTGTGGTTTTCCATTTTCCTAGTTGCGACACTTTAACTTTCCCGCGCTGACCAATTTCTGCCATCCATTCCCTTAACGATGCAATGGTAATTTCCCTGCCAATGATAATCGCCGCTGGCACGGCCAGATAAGGATTCGCTTGTTGTTGCACAACCAACACCAGAACGAAGGCGACCATCAATTTATCGGCTACGGGATCCAGAAAGGCTCCGAAAGGCGTTTCCAGTTGCATTTTTCTGGCAAGGTATCCATCCAGCCAATCTGTAAACCCTGCAAATATAAATATAAGGGTACACGCAACGTTGGCATGAGTCCAAGGTAGATAAAACACGACGGCCAGTAAAGGAATTAGCGCTATCCTTAATATGGTGAGGTAGGTCGGTATATTATATTCAATGGTCATCGTGGTGATGAAAGTTGTCGTAAATTCGTTGCGCCAATTGCCTGCTTATGCCATCTACACTGCAAAGCGCATCTACCCCAGCCTGCCCGATACCTTGCAGCCCACCAAATTGCTTTAACAAAACTTGTCGGCGCTTGGCACCCAGCCCTGCAATTTCTTCCAACACCGACTGTTTGGCTACTTTCCCCCTCCGCTGCCTATGTCCGGTTATGGCAAAGCGGTGCGCCTCATCCCTGATATGTTGAATGAGCAGCAAACCGCTTGCGCCTGGCGTTACGGCTATAGGTTGTTCCTGTTCAACCAGGATCAATTTCTCCATTCCCGGCTTCCTATCCGGCCCCTTGGAAACGCCGACTATCATAACATCATTTATCTCTAATTCGGCTAACGCCTTTTGCGCTACACTTACCTGGCCTTTACCGCCGTCGATAAAAAGAATATCCGGCGCTTCATGCTCGCCTTGTTTCAGTCGTTTAAAACGCCTGGAAACCGCTTGATAGATAGCCGCATAATCATCCCCACCCGTTATGCCTTCGATATTGAATCGACGATACGCTGATTTTACCGGCCCGTCCCGGTCAAACACCACACAGGATGCTACGGTTTGGTTTCCCTGGGTATGGCTGATATCAAAACATTCCAGGCGTTTAGGTGGCTCTTTACAACCTAACTCTTCCTGGAGGCTGAGAAACCGTGCATAAATTCCTTGTTTATCGGCTAACTTGCTTAACAGCGAATTTTCCGCGTTCGTTAAGGCCATCTGTAGCCACTTCGAACGCTCACCCCTGACTTTGCAGGAAATCGCTACGGAATGTTTGGCTAGCCTAGCCAATACTTCTGTCAAAAGTGTTGATTCTTCCAATTCATGGCTGACAATCAACTCATAAGGTACGGGCTTATCAAGATAATACTGGGGAATAAACGCTTGAATAACTGCGCCAGGATCATATTCTTCCGTCATTTTAGGAAAGAACGCCTTATTCCCCAGATGTTGCCCGTTGCGGATAAAAAATACTTGAATACAGGCAATATTGGCTTTAGTCGCGCAGGCAATAATATCGACATCGCCCCGCTCTCCGTACACAAAATTCTTTTCCAGCACCGTGCGTAATTTTGCGATTTGATCCCTGTATCCTGCCGCCTGTTCGTAGTTTAGTTCGGATGCCGCTTGTTCCATTTTCGCAATCAGTTGTTCGATTAGCAAACTGCCCTTGCCTTCCAGGAACATCACTGTACTCGCTACATCTTGAGCGTAATCGGGTTTGTCGATCAAGCCTACGCAAGGCGCAGAGCAGCGCCCTATCTGGTATTGCAGGCATGGCCGGGTGCGGTTACTGAAAACGGTATCATCGCATTGCCTGACCGGGAATATTTTTTGCAGTAGTTTTAAACTTTCCCGCACCGCACCTGCACTGGGATAAGGCCCAAAATATTGCCCCCGTTTATTCTTTGCGCCACGGTGAAACGTAAGTTGGGGAAAATCCTGATTACTGGAAAGGAAAATATAAGGAAAGGACTTGTCGTCCCGCAAACAGATGTTGTAACGAGGCTTATACCGTTTGATGAGCTGGCATTCCAGCAATAAGGCCTCACCTTCCGTATGCGTTACCGTCACCTCTATATTCGCAACCTTGGCAACCATAGTTTGCTGCTTGGGCGATGCGGTTTGGTTATTAAAATAGCTGGAAACGCGATTTTTGAGGTTTTTTGCCTTGCCGATATAAATGGTCTCGCCGCGGTCATCAAGCATTTTGTATATGCCCGGACGCTTGGTCAGCGTTTTTAAAAATCCTTTGCTATCGAATGAATTGTCTTGGGAGGCCAATGTAATAAAACTCAAAAAAGCGAATATTGCGGAAGAATAATTTGCTACTGTTATAGCGATCCTGATCTTTGACTGCTTTAGTCGGCAATAATGCCTACGCCCTGGACATGAATTTTCCGGTCTCGGTATTCACCTTGACCAGTTCACTCATCTCTAAATATTCTGGAACCTGAATTTCGATACCAGTCGTCAAACGCGCTGTTTTCGTCCTTGCGCTGGCAGTTGCGCCTTTTATTGCGGGCGTTGTTTCAACGATAGACATGACGACCGAACTGGGCAGTTCAATGCCAATGACCTCATCGTCTACTAACAAGGCGACAATGCCTTCTAGCCCTTCGGTCAGATACCCTATCTGGCCCTCAAGTTCTTCGCTGGACAAACTGTACTGACTGTAATCCTCCTCATTCATGAAGACATAATTGTCGCCATCAAGATATGAAAACTGTGCCTTGGCGCGTACATAAGCGGCTTCTTTCAGGAAATCATCGCCTTTTAACGACTCGTCCAGTTTTTGGCCGGTTTTCAGGTTATTAAACCGAACCTTATATAGCGTTGAAGCACCCCTGGATGAGGGATTCCTGACTTCAATCTGCTTAACCACATGAGGCACGCCATTCACCTCAACAACCATCCCTTTTTTTAACTCACTTGCTTTTGCCACGCACAACTCCGACTGTTTGCCGTCTATCAATAAGGTAACCGATAGTCTAACGTAGATTCAACCAATTTTCCCTCTTAAAACTTACCCTACGCGACTTCATTCCAGCCAGGGTAAGCAAAATTACCAAACCTTCGACCCTAAACCGTTTTCAATAACCCGAACTTAGCGCAGCTATAGGTATTTATGCTAATAGTATTTGTTTTGGCGAACCCGGATAATAATCCCAACGTAGTCCTGGCACGGTTGCAAGACACTATCCAGGCATGTTTATTATAAGGGACGGATTAAGTTAAATCAGGAACACATCATGTACTTTATAAGCAATATGGCGATCAATCGAGTCTATTTGACACACAAATCGCCAAGAAATTTGATTTCTTTGTACCCTTTACTTTTTGAACAAAACCAATAACGAACACCTTAATTAATTAAGGGAATTATTTAGGAGTACTACTTAATGCATAATGAAAGAAGAACTTATTCAGTCGACTTTAAAGCCCAAGTTACAATGGCTGCAATGAAAGGCGATAAAACGCTTGCAGAATTAGCAATGGAATTTTCCGTCCATCCTAATCTGGTTAGCCAATGGAAACAGCAATTTGCTGACAATATAAACCGGGTGTTTGACAATGACGACGATAATTTAGA
>NZ_JBKKBJ010000186.1:0-9047 GCF_046714055.1 Methyloglobulus sp.
CAATCCATACCGGAATGACGATTTTGTAAAATAGTGTTCATGTAATCTGACAAAGTGAAACTAACCATGAAATATTTAGCGGTCATCGGAATGCTAAAAGCTTTTTCAACCTTTATCTTATAGCAAATGGCTATCTTTTAGCTGCAATCATACAGCAGATACATTAGTATAAGGCCGTATTCGCCACGAAGGACACGAAGATTGTTGATACGGTCAGTTTTGCTGGGTCGAATGCAGGTTAGCAACCCTTTCACAAAAGCAGCTTCAACATTAACAGGCCCTTCGTGATCTTAGTGTCCTTCGTGGTGACACAAAAACTGACTAAGAAACAAATGCCCAAGCTAACACACCATGACTACTGACTATCCCATCGGCCCGATTATGTTGGATGTGGCTGGATTAGCGCTGACTGAACATGAAAAAGAAGTGATTAATCATCCTAATACCGGCGCTGTTATTCTTTTTTCCCGTAATTACCAAGATCCAATACAAATCACCCTGCTTGTCGACAGTATCCGTAAAGCTCGGAGCGGGAATATTTTGATAGCCGTAGACCAGGAAGGGGGCAGGGTGCAGCGTTTTCGAAATGGTTTTACGCGGCTGCCTCCTGCCTGCTGTTATGCTGATGCGCCGGAACTGGCGGAAATGGCTGGCTGGCTAATGGCGGCAGAACTCCTGTCGGTAGGGGTTGATTTCAGTTTTGCGCCTGTACTGGATATTGATTGCGGTATCAGTGATGTCATCGGCAACCGGTCTTTTTCTACAGAGTGCGGAACGGCGACGGCGTTGGCGGGCGCATTCAGGAAAGGCATGAATGCTGCGGGTATGGCGGCGACTGGGAAACATTTTCCGGGTCACGGAGCCGTGGCATTGGATTCGCACCTGACTTTGCCATACGATGAACGGGATTTAGGCAGTATTCGCGCAAAAGACTTGCAGCCCTTCAAAACGCTGATAGCTGAAGGGCTGGAAGGCATTATGCCTGCCCATGTGGTTTACAGAAATATTGACCCTAATCCAGCCGGATTTTCGCCATTCTGGATACAGCAAATCTTACGCAAGGAATTAGGGTTTAATGGCGCTGTATTTAGCGATGACTTAAGCATGGAGGGGGCTGCGTCAGTGGGAGGTTTTCCAGAACGCGCACGGCTCGCCCAGGAAACGGGCTGCGACATGTTATTAGTGTGCAATAATCCGTCCGCTGCCGAACAGGTGCTTGATGCCTTGCCCCTATCCAGAGATCCACTCCGGGAACAGCGTCTAGTCAGGATGCTCGGGAAGCCACAGTTTAACCGTGAGCAACTGCTGCGTAGCGGGAAGTGGCAGCAATCGTCAACCCGTATAAGGGAGTTCGTTTCCAGTGCGGCACCTATTTTTAATTGATGGTTCTAATCCTTTTTCCGTTGCATGTCACAGCGTATTTTCAAGTAATCGCTGGATGACTACTGTATTTGAATCCAATAGTCTATAAGAGATGTAAAAGGCTTGTTAAAACGCAAATTATAAATAACTTTTGGCAAAAAGCAATTCTTAAACTACCAGGCATACACCTCATTTTTTGTTATCATTAAAATGCTGCTTCAGTTACAAAATGTCACCTTCGGATTTTCGCCGGAAAAGCAACTCTTCAAAAACCTGTCCTTTGACGTGGAAAAGGGCAAAATCTACGCAATGATGGGTGCGAACGGTTCAGGCAAAACGACCTTGTTCAATCTCATTAGCGGCTTTCATAGACTGCACTCAGGAAACATAGTTTTCAAACAGCAAAACATCACCCATACTGAACCTTATCTAATAAATAGAACAGGTATAGGCAGGACCTTTCAAGACTTACGCTCAATCTCTAAACTAAGGGTCAAAGAAAATGTGTTGTTGGCAATGCGAGATAATCCTACCGACAACTGGTTATACGCATTGATGCCCGCTTCCGTTTTCAAAAAGGATTTACAGCATTTAGAAAATAAAGCCGACAAAATCCTTGCCGATTATTTTTTACAGGATGTAAAAGATTCATTAGGGCATGAAATTAGCTTCGGACAGCAAAAATTATTGAACCTGGCCTGTTGCGTAGCAAACGAAACGGAATTGCTCTTGTTGGATGAACCTGTGGCAGGTATCAGTACGCACAATCTGGAACAAATCACACTTTTGATAAAACGTCTGCAACAACAAGGCAAAACTATTTTGATGATAGAACACAACACCGATTTTATCGACGTGGCCGGGGAGTGTTTTTTGTTTCTGGACGGCGGCATACTGACCCAATTCGACACCTTTGCCCAACTGCAAGACAGCCGACAAGCCGCCGACGGCTATTTTTGACACTTATACACACCGCACTTCATTGTCGGTAGCTTCATTCCCTCTCCTGCTGGAGAGGGCTAGGGAGAGGAGATTTAATAAACCGGCAATGATGAACAAACAGTGTATTTCACCAATTTGCACAACTATTTAGTTAAATCAACACCATACCCATGCCTGTTTCCGATAATGACATAATATTAAGCGTGAATCACCTCAAACGGCAGGTATTGTACGATGTGTCGTTTGAGGTGAAACGCGGCGAGATTGTATTGCTCATCGGCGGCAACGGTTCCGGCAAATCGACGTTGCTAAAAGCCATTTACGGATTAGTTCCCAAGTGGGATAATCCGAACGAAGAAAACTCTTGTAAATTCGTGCAGTTCGTGTCTAAGGACATAACCCACGCCAAACCCTACGAACTCATCCAGAAAGGACTGGTGTATGTGCCTCAGAAAAACAACACCTTTGATCAATTGAGCGTAACTGAAAATTTGGAAATAGCCGCCACCCATTTACACAACCAAACCGAGTTGAAAAAGCGCATGAATGCCGTGTTTGAAAAACTGCCGCAACTGGCGACACTGAAAAGCCGGACTCCCTTTCATCTGAGCGGCGGTGAAAAGCAACAGTTGGCTTTAGGCATGGCGCTGATGCAGCAACCGCTTATGATAATGCTGGATGAACCCGGTGCAGGGCTTGCACCGAATACTTGGCAGCAAAACCTGGAAACGATTAAAACACTCAATCAACAAGGGATTACATTTTTAATTGTAGAACATTAGGGTAAAGGAAACGCTTAATAATGCGCACAATGTTTTGCAGATGAAATTGGGTAAATTAGACACGACACCTTATGCTGCACCTATCGAAAACAGTGTATTGTGAATAGTGAGGTGTAATTCCTGAAGGCTCTCAGAGGAAAAAATATGCAAACCGCTAAACAAGCCGCAAAACAGATTATTAATCATGTACCTGACCAGGCAACCTGAGATGACACCATGTATGAGCTTTATGTCAAACAGAAAATTGAAAAAGGACTGAAAGCTGTTGATGAAGGCCGTATTCTATCGAATGAAGACGCCAAAAGACGGCTCTTGGGCAATGAGGGTGTGTGGACAGAACCGGCTTAGAGGATTTGGAAGCAATTCAGGCTTATATCGCCAAAGACCTCAACTTTTGTTAGGATTCCTGCCTCATCCCGTACTATAAGGAATAACAACATGACCGACAATATTGAGAACTTAGTACTTGAGCATCTACGAGCTATCAGAGTGGATATGGGATCCATAAAAGATGACGTGCGTGAAATTAAATCACGCGTCAACACCCTGGAAGCTGGACAGGCCACGATTATTCAGCAAATTGGACATCTTACTGGAATGGCAGCTTAGCAGCACGTTCGATACGACAGGTTGTTGGAGCGAATAGAGAGACTAGAGCGCCGACTAGACATCGCATAAATCGGGTAGGGGCCACAAAACCTGCCCGCCCTACTTGTCACTAATCATGCTGATGAAGAGACGTAAGCGGATAATTTAACTTTCGATGAAATATACTTTTCGGTTTTACACGGCGAAATTATTGAAACCTATTTTGCAGATAAGCCTTATCCTAGCCGCCTGATTTATGGACAAAGTTTTAGCGGGGAACCTATCCATAGCGTATGGGCTTATAACGAAAATAATCAATGGGTCGCATTGATTACGGTGTACCGTCCGAATCCTGAGCGTTGGATTGTGGAAAGAGAGAAAAATAGGATGCCTTTTACAAAATGCCCTGTTTGCGGTGGCGAATTAGAAACAAAAGAAGTGGAAAAAATTGTACGCGGTGGAAAACATACCGCTATTCTAAATGTATCAGCGGAAGTTTGTTTGCACTGTGGCGAAAAATTATATGCGGAAGAAACCGTGCGCTATTTTGAAACCATTAGACATAAATTACAGCGGCAAGTAACTAACGATTTTCAGATACTAGGAAATTCTTTTACTGTCACCAACAATTCAGCCGAGGGAGTGTTATAAACGTGCCATATAGCCAAGTTGGTTTACAACTATTGCCAAACCTACGCACTATAAATGTCCAAAATTTGCTAGAATCATAACTCAAACGTAAAGAGGCTAAGATGATTACAACAACCGCCGCTAAAAAAAGAAGTTCGACGCTTTTGATTTATCCTCCAGAACCGCTCGAAATCGATTTCGGCAACCTGCTGAAACCAATGGATGACGATGATTTTTTTTATTTTTGTCAACGGCACCGGGATTTGCGGATTGAAATGGACCAGTTTGGAGAAATTACCATCATGTCACCTACAGGAAGCGAAACCGGCGGAATAAATTTTGAGCTAAGCGCAGACTTTGCAATTTGGGCAAGAGCAGACGGTACAGGCAAAGGTTTTGACTCTTCCACCGGTTTTATTTTACCCAACGGCGCCAAGCGTTCGCCGGATTTATCGTGGATAAAACTCGAAAAATGGCTTGCTGTTCCCGCCGACTTACGTAAAAAATTTGCGCCGATTTGCCCTGATTTTGTCGTTGAAATCCGCTCCGAGTCCGATTCGCTCAAAAATTTGCAAGCCAAAATGGAGGAATATATCGAAAACGGCGCGGCGCTGGGTTGGCTGATTGACGTACAAGACAAAAAAGTTTATATCTACCAACAAAACAGCAAAGTTCAGGAGTTGGAAAACCCAAGCGAAATTTCCGGCGAACCGTTGCTCTTAGGTTTTGTTTTACAGATGAAAAATTTCTTTGGCTAAAAAGTTTATATTTTTTCTTAGGAGACATAACAATGTTGAAAAGTTATGAGGCGATTTACGATCATGGCCGCATTAAGTGGCTTGGTGAGGTTCCCAGATTTAAACGAATGCGAGTGGTATTAGTGGCTGATGATGCTAATGAATTGGAAGAGCTTCCGGAAACAACCCCTGTGGCAGAAACACGGGGAAATGGTGCGCGGTTAGTCAGTATTTTACGTGCAACACCGCCAGAGTTGCTGGCGAGTATTGCCGAAAAATATGGTGATCCGTTGGAATGGCAGCGTGAGCAACGTATAGACCGAGCGTTGCCCGGACGTGAAGATAATAGATGATCCTTGACAGTAATATTGTAATTTACGCCTTTGAACCAAAATGTCGTGAATCAAGTTTGGAAAGCTTTTTACTACAAGGCGACTATCCGTGTCGAATATAAACCGCTTGGAAGTCATGGGTTACTGGCGAAATAGCGATGCTGAATATGATCGATTCGCCCTGTTTTTCGATGCGCTTCATGTTATTGCCATTTCATCTGAAATTATTGATCGCGCTATTCGACTAAGTCGCCAACGAAGCATGGGACTGGCGGATACCATTATTGCTGCCACGGCGTTGATTCATCGGTTACCGCTGGTTACCCATAACACCGGTGATTTTCAATGGATTGACGGATTGGAGTTGATCGATCCTTTAGCAGCATCCTGATTTCCATTGATTTTATATGGTACATTGCCATTTATTAGCCAAGATGAGTCTCCAGTTTTGCTGCTGTAAGAACGTAGAGCAAACAAACTTGCCCACCCTGACGTTATTATTTTGGATTACCCACAGCGATTGCTTTACAATCCGGTTATGTCGAAAACGATAAAAATTATCGGCGAGATACTCGCAATTGAAACCATTGCAGAAGGTCATGGCATTCGGGAAATTGCACAATTGAAGCAACGTTATGGTCACAGGAATTGGCGTAAGAAAAAAAGGTTGGCAACGGTGGAATTACACGATGGCGCAATGGCAAAAGCCGAAATTCATTGGTATTAAGGCGATTTCCTGCGAAGAATATACCCGACTTGCTGGTCTTTTTGTCCATTTTCTGCGTTGTAAAAAGGGTTACATAGCTCGCTATGCGCCCCTTTTTACGCCTTGAAAATGAACAAAAATCCTGCGCCATTCGGGTATATCCATTCTTGGATATCGCCTAAGCGCATGGTATTGGCAAGGTTAAAATGAAAATAAAGAGGTGGTTATGAAATTCGTAGTGTGTATGGAAAACACCCCCTTCGGTGACTTTTCGGCGGATGATTTAACTATTGGGCGGCTTTACGAAGTGATAGGTGATGTTGATGCACATGGCATGATACGCATTATTGACGACACAGGCGAAGATTATCTTTATCCGGCAAAATTATTTGAACAGGTGGAAATTCACGATAGCACAGCCGAACGGTTACACTCCATTTTTAATCGGTAAAAACGACAATAGCGGAAGAATATTGCACCATAACTGAAGCTTACAATACGGCACAATAATAGCTATCGAGCCTTTCGTTACGAGTAGCGTAGGGTGCGTTTTACACACTATTCATGCTATAAGACGTGGCGGGATTATTCAATTTGCCTCGAACGTTATTACAACCGCTGTATCTTTGAAACTTTTGGGACAAGATACATATCCCGTCCCGCTCAAGAGGACCCTGAATTTTTATATGAAAAAAATTCGTAGGGCGGTTTCGCGCCACAACTGCATGGATGCAGGAGGTAGGGCAACGCAGGAGCAGTTGCCGAGCAAACCGCCAAGCTATTTGGAAAGTTCAGATAAGCATTCAGTATCATCGACTTTGATTATGGCGGATTGCCTAACGGCGAATCCGCCTTACAGCTTTATAGCTTTCAATTAAAATATCGACATTACTTTGTGAGTAATTAGCATGAACAACTATAAAAACATCATCACCCTGGAATCCGGTAAGCGCAGTGGCAAACCTTGCATTCGAGGTCTGCGAATAACGGTTTACGATATTCTCGATTATTTGGCATCGGGTATGACGCAAGAAGAGATTTTGGATGATTTTGACTACTTAACAAAAGAAGACATTCAAGCCTGTTTAGCCTATGCCGCAGACAGGGAAAAGCAGTTATTAGTAGTGGATTAATGAAACTGTTGTTTGATGAAAACTTATCGCCCAAGCTGGTCAATCTTTTGGCGGATATTTTTCCTGACTCCGTCCATGTTGATAGAGTTGGTTTAGGCGGTAAAACCGATGATGAAGTGTGGTGTTATGCCAAAGCGAATGGCTTTATTTTGGTAAGCAAAGACTCGGATTTTTATGATAAAAATTTATTGCACGGTCATCCGCCAAAAGTTATCTGGATAAAACGGGGTAACTGCACGAATCGGCAGATACACCTGTTGCTTAGAAATAAACATGAAATTATTTGCCGACTCAATTACGACGAGGAACTTGGCTTTATGATTATTCTTTAAGTTAGTGTGTAGGGCGCAATAGCGACAGTGTATTGCGTCACAACGAAGCCCAAACATACGGCGCAATACGGCTCGCCTATTGCGCCCTATAGATTGCGCCTTACCGAGTTATGTGAAACAACATCATTATCATACAGGTAACAATGGTGACGGGGTACATACCCCGTCACGCTCAGGGCTACGGTTTTAACGGCAACAAAGCGCATGCTGGGGCGTGATAGCGCCTCACAAACTGCTTCGGCATCGTTAGCGTCATTTTTGTTGGCTTTGACATAGGGCTTAACGAATTGCGGCGCAATCATCTTGACTGTATGTCCAAGCTTTTGTAGTTCGCGTGCCCAGTAATGGGCGCTGTTGCATGCCTCCATGCCAATCAGACAAGGTGACAGGTCGCGAAAATAGCTCAACCTGTGCTCACGTTTGAGCTTTTTACGCAGCACGGGTTGTTCGTGACTATCCACACCGTGCAGTTGAAAAACATGTTTTGCCAAGTCTATACCTATACGTTTAATATTCATCTCGGACTCCTCCGCTGTTGTCTAATATGCTAAGCATATCAGGCTGGCACTCTGATGCCGATAGGTGGGAGGAGTCCATCCCATTGCCTTACAGCTTTAGGTACCCTGAAACCGGACAGTTTATGTGCTACAAAACCGGACATTTAATTTACTCCCAACATACACGGTTGACAAACCCTTCCGAGAATCTTAATATCTAAAATTTGAATGCACTTCAAAGTGCATTGAATTTATTATCCTTTTATTTCTTATCTTTATATTATGACTAAGCATACAAAGCACGATATCGACGTATCCATTTATGCACCCCAAGATGCTTCTGACGAAAAGAGAATATTATCTGGTGTGAGTGCATTCGTGTTTAAGACCAGCACCGAATCATTAGCAAAGAACCTTTCCACATTTATGGATAGTTTAACTGAAGTGTTACCTTCGCTGCCAGCCTCGATTGGCGATTATCAAGTGGATGAACTACAGCTAAAGTTAGAGATCACCGGACAAGCAGGTATTAGGCTAGTGGGATCTGCTCATGGTGGCGGGACTGGAGGCCTTACTGTTATATTGCGGCGAGCTCGCGAGACCAAGTAGTGGCTTTGGTACCGAGCCATGAAGAAGAGACAGACTCTCTGGAGGTTGCGAAACCAACGTCAATTTCTCCGCGGGCGGCTTGAACATCTCAGGCTTCAGCTTGAACATCTCGGACCTCATGATCCTAAAATTAAAGCTCTCATAAAGCAAGTTACTCGCAAGGCGGATCAAAATGCCAAAGTCCAATACAAGATGGTGGATTCAATAGCCAAGGAGCTGTATAATGAAATGGTTTAATAATACCGGACACTTCTAAAGACAGATTTATAATGTCGACAGAGGTGAATAATGAGCGAACAACATAAACATAAACGACCCAAATACACGATAGAATTTAAACAAGATGCAGCCAAATTAGTCAATGAAAAAGGCTATACGCATAAGCAAGCAGCGGATA
>NZ_JBKKBJ010000187.1:0-13262 GCF_046714055.1 Methyloglobulus sp.
GTGCGGTTCTTGCCATAGCTCGCCGGGTCACGGCACCAATGCTGCTGTGCTATTAATCCAACGGTGCGTCCGCCCTGGGCATCCAGCAATAACACCGAATGCACCAGGAAGCCATTCCGCTTGGCCGCCTGCTTGCCTCCCGTCAGCCCCAACCCGGCCGCCGCCGCATGCGGATAACTGACGCTGGTGGTGTCTTCAACCGCCAAGGGCAGTTTAGGGGCTTGTGCCAGTCCTGCGACACGCGCGAAGCCGCTTGCCCGAATCGACTCGGGGTTAATGGCTCCGTTGCGCATCAACCGATAGCTTCCCAACACGGCGGCCTGATTGCCTTCACAGCTCTTCGCCAACGAGCTACCCATGTGTTTCGCCATGCGTGCGGCCACGTCCACTAACCGCGCTGCCCTTCTTGCACATCTCCCAGGCCACTTTCGCCAAATAGTTGGCGTGACCACGCCAGTTCATCTGTTGGAATCATTTTAACTACATACCCTATCTTTAAATCATAGGGTTATAGTTTATTCTTCAGGTAAGATGTGATCAAGAGACAGGTTTGAACCCCCGTCATATACGTTTTGTTTGTGTTGTCATTTTGGAAAACGCTACCGACGGGGCAACATGCCCCATCGGGTTGAGAAACTCCACTTTCTCAACCACGGGCGAGCCAAAAACGCCCAACCTAAACAACCTTGACCAGCCTTTATTGCCTACACCCACCACTTGTTGAACAAAATGTTCGGGCATAAAAAACCAGCTTATAAAGCTGGTTTTTTGCTTTCTTGACTCTCTATTTGGTACCGATGGCCGGATTTGAACCGGCACGACTTGCGTCACCACCCCCTCAAGATGGCGTGTCTACCAATTTCACCACATCGGCATAATCAGTTATTCTTATTTCTTTTTTACTGGCACTTTATCCGGTTTATCCGATTTTAGCTCTGAGTCCTGTTCTTCAAAAACCTTTATATCCTCTGCCATAGGCACTACAGTTTGTTCTAAAGCCGGATTAGAGGCGGCAGGAGGTGTGGTGCTAACCGGTTGTTCTGCAACAGGTGCAGGTACTGCCACACCTTCTTTGCTTTCCGGTAATGGGGCTGGAAGGCTTTCTTTGGTGTTTGCACCGTCCACATCAGGCAATCCTAAATCTGGCGCTTCTTTTTCGACGGCAGGAGTCCCCATAAAATCGACAGCCGCGCCGGTTTTATTGCTATTGATCCAGGCAAGCCCCAGGCTGGTGATAAAGAACATCGTTGCCAAAATTGCAGTCGTGCGGGACAGGAATGATGCCGCACCCTGGGCGCCAAATACCGAACCTGAAGCGCCACCGCCAAAGGTTGCGCCAGCATCAGCGCCTTTGCCCTGCTGCATTAAAATCAAACCGATGATGCTTAATCCCAATAGTATGTGAATTACAATAATTACCTGATACATAAGTTGTTGTACGACTTTAAACCGAGTGATAAATCTTCAAAAAGGACTCTGCATCCAGAGAAGCCCCGCCAATTAATCCGCCATCAATATCCGGCATGGCAAACAAACCTTTTGCATTGTCTGGTTTGGCGCTGCCACCGTATAGGATTTGTATTTTTTCTGCCACGGCCTGATCTTTGGCTGCAAGATAATACCTGATGAATTGATGGGCTTCTTGTGCCTGTTCGTCGGTGGCTGTAAGTCCCGTACCGATCGCCCAGACTGGCTCATAAGCAATCACGGCATTGTTGAATGCTGCAATACCGGCCATATCAACCACCGCATCGAGTTGGGTGGTGATGACTTCAAAAGTTTGCTCCTGCTCCCGTTGCTCTAGGGTTTCACCAATACATAGTACCGGAATAACGCCCTGATCTTGGGCTTGGCAGAAACGGGCGGCAACGGACTGGTCGGTATCCCCATAATAAGTGCGCCGTTCGGAATGGCCTACAAGTGCATATTTGCAGCCAAATTCCTTGAGCATGGCGGCAGATACTTCACCGGTATAAGCGCCTGATTGCTTATCCGCTACATTCTGGGCACCTAATGCCAAACGGGTATTGTTGACAATTTGACCGATGTCAGACAGAAAAACATAAGGGGCACAGACAGCAATATCAGCAACATCCGCACCTAAACCGGCTATGATCCCTTTCACCAACGATTCCGCACTGCTGCGGGTTCCGTTCATTTTCCAATTTCCTACCACCAGCGAGCGACGCATCGTTATCCCCCAAAATAATCAAAAATCGCTTATAATATAGTTTAATACCCGCCAATTCAAGCATCCATTGATTTAATGGTTTGTGCTTTAATGACCTGATCCGCTAATTGATTTGCATAAGCGGTCACTTTGTCTTCACTTTGGCCTTCGACCATGACGCGGATTAGCGGTTCAGTGCCGGATGCCCTCAGCAACACACGGCCCGTATTGCCCAGCTTTTTTTCGACTTCTTTGACCGCATTTTGGATTGCTTCATTGCCGTCAAGGTCTAGCTTGGTTTTTGTCTTGATATTTATCAAAACCTGGGGATATTTGGTCATTCCTGACTTAAGTTCATGCAAATTCTTTCCGCTGTTTTGCATTTCGGCCATAACCTGCAAGGCGGCAATAATGCCATCACCTGTCGTCGTCTTGTCCAGGCAAATAATATGGCCCGAGTTTTCACCGCCCAATATGCCCTTATTCTCAACCAGTAATTCCATGACATAACGATCCCCGACTTTTGCCCTAAGAAGGTCTATGCCTAGTTGCTTTAACGCATGTTCCATCCCGAGGTTGGTCATTAACGTGCCAACGACAGGCCCGGCAAGCTCATTAGCTTTCAGCTTGGATTTGGCGATGATATAGATTAGCTCATCACCATCGACGATTTCGCCCTTATGATCGACCATAATCAAACGGTCGCCATCACCATCCAAAGCGACACCCAAGTCTGCCCGGTAAGCCAGTACTGTCTCAGCTAATTTTTGTGGTTTGGTCGCACCACATTCGTCATTGATATTGACACCATCAGGTTCTACGCCAATAGAAACGACTTCCGCGCCTATCTCACTGAACACATGCGGGGCAATGTGGTAGGTGGCGCCATTGGCGCAATCGACAACAATCCGCAGCCCATCAAAATCAAGCCGAGTCGGCACGCTGGCTTTGCAAAACTCAATATATCGCCCGGCCGCATCACCGACCCGCTTTGCTTTACCCAAACCTGATGATTCTACGGTGGTCATGGGTGAGTCTATATAGCGCTCGATTTCTTCCTCTATTTCATCCGGCAATTTGGTGCCGTGAACTGAGAAAAACTTAACGCCATTATCATAATAAGGATTGTGGGAGGCACTGATAACTATTCCCGCATGCGCCCGTAACGTGCGGGTCAGGTAAGCGATTCCCGGCGTAGGCATAGGTCCAAGCAAATGGGTGTCAACTCCAGCGGCAGTCAAGCCCGCTTCAAGGGCCGACTCAAACATATAACCGGAAATACGGGTATCTTTTCCAACCAGGACGATATCATGGTTTTCATTGGCGAAAACTTTGCCAACCGCCCAACCCAGCTTTAACAGAAAATCGGCTGTTATGGGATGCTCTCCAACCTTACCCCTGATACCATCCGTACCAAAATACTTTTTAGCCATATTATTTCAGTTCACTTATCAAGTTAGCGGAAACACGCATAAAAAAGGAGAGATTGCGTATCTCTCCTTATTTTGTCCCTGATTGCTGTTAACTTTGCTCAGCAGCGCCGCCAATGGGCTGCCCGGCTTTAATGTCATCCTTTTTTTCATTAGCTCCTTCAACATCAACTCCACCGCGAGGCGGGGTATCATCCCAACCCGCTGGAGCCTTTACGGGCCTACGCTCCATCAAATCATTGATTTGATGTTTGTCGATAGTCTCATATTTCATCAAGGCCGCAGCCATGGTATGAAGTATGTCCGTATTTTCTTTCAGGATTTTTTCCGCCCGCTCATAGTTCCTGTCAATGATGCAACGTATTTCTTCATCGATGGTATGGGACGTTTCTTCCGCAACTGTCTTATGTTGCGTCACCGAACGGCCTAAAAACACCTCACCTTCTTCCTCGCTGTACGTTAATGGCCCTAGCCGCTGCGACAAGCCCCATTTGGTCACCATGTTCCTCGCCAATTCGGTCGCACGCTCTATATCATTTGAAGCGCCGGTACTGACCTGTTCCCAGCCGAAAATCAATTCTTCGGCAATACGCCCACCATATAAACTCGAAATCATACTGTCCAGTTTTTGTTTACTGGCGCTGTATTGGTCACGCTCAGGCAAAAACATGGTAACGCCCAAGGCGCGACCCCTGGGCATAATGCTGACCTTATAGACAGGATCATGTTCTGGGACGATACGCCCGACGATCGCATGACCCGCTTCGTGGTAGGCAGTCATCTTTTTTTCCTTTTCATCCATGACCATGGTATGTCTTTCAGCCCCCATAATCAGCTTATCTTTCGCTTTTTCAAGATCGGACATACTGACCACGCGTTTGTTAAAACGTGCCGCGAATAAAGCCGCTTCGTTAATCAAATTTGCCAGATCAGCCCCGGAAAACCCTGGCGTACCCTGGGCAATATACTTAACCTCAACGTCTCCTGCCGCAGGCACTTTTTTCATGTGAACGTTAAGAATCTGTTCGCGCCCCCTAACATCAGGCAAACCAACGGTGACCTGGCGATCAAATCGTCCCGGACGCAATAATGCCTTGTCCAATATATCCGGACGGTTGGTTGCGGCAAGGATAATAATGCCTTCGTTACCATCGAAACCATCCATTTCCACCAGCAACTGGTTCAAGGTTTGCTCACGCTCATCATTACCGCCGCCCAAGCCAGCGCCGCGTTGGCGTCCTACCGCGTCGATTTCATCTATGAAGATGATACAGGGTGCATGTTTTTTGGCCTGGTCGAACATATCCCTGACCCTGGAAGCGCCGACACCGACAAACATTTCCACGAAATCTGAACCTGAAATGGTAAAGAACGGGACTTTTGCTTCACCGGCAATGGCTCTGGCCAACAGGGTTTTACCTGTACCGGGAGGCCCTATCATCAACGCGCCGCGAGGAATTTTTCCACCCAGCTTCTGATATTTGGCCGGATCTTTGAGAAAATCGACCATTTCTACAACTTCTCCCTTAGCTTCATCGCAACCGGCGACATCGGCAAAAGTGACTTTAATCTGGTTTTCCTCGAGCATCCGTGCTTTACTTTTGCCAAAGCTCATCGCACCGCGCCCACCGGCACCACCCTGCATTTGCCGCATAAAGAAAACCCAGACGGCAATCAATAGCAGCATAGGCCCAAACGATACCAATAACTGCATCAGCATAGAAGGCTGTTCAGGTGGAACGGCCTTAATATCAACGCCGTTAGCCAGCAAATCATCGACCATGTGGGCATCTGTCGGTGCATAGGTCTTGAATGATTGACCACTCTGTAATTTACCTTTGACAATATGCTCGTCAATTGTTACGTGCTGAACTTGTCCGGCTTTTACCGCTTCTATGAACTGGGAATAGGATAACGGCGATGAATCACCCTGATCGCCCTGCGAGCCAAAATTGTTAAAAACAGACATCAAAACCACTGCGATGACTACCCACAGGATTATATTTTTCATCATGTCATTCACTACACACCCCAGACCTGAACAGTTCGGTTAAAAACAGCTTCAATTATATCAGGATACGGGCATCCTGACTGTTCTACATTACTTGCTTTCACATTCGCACAAGTTTCCTCAATGTTATGGAGCTTATTGGCGCTTATTTAAAGCCTCTAGCTAAAATATAAACTTCGTTGCTTCTTGGCCTCGATGCTTTTGGTTTTCTGATCACGACTTTTTCAAAATGATCTTGCACATCCCGGTAAAAAGCTTCAAAACCTTCGCCCTGAAACACTTTGACCAAAAAAGCGCCGCCTTTTACTAACACAGTTTTTGCCGTATCCAAAGCCAATTCAGCAAGGTACATCGCATTAGGTTGATCAATACCTTTGCTGCCGCTCATATTGGGAGCCGTATCGGACAAGACAATATCCACGGGAGCGGCATCCAGGGCGACGGTTAAGGTATCCAAAACAGCGGCTTCACGAAAATCGCCCTGGATGAAGGTAACCCCTTCAATTGGCTCCATAGGCAATATATCCAAGGCGATGAGCTTACTTTTTTTGCCTAAAATCGGACGGACGAATTGCGACCACCCGCCGGGTGCTGCGCCCAAATCAACGACATTCATGCCGGGCTTGATGAATTTGTCTTTTTCCTGAATTTCCTTGAGCTTGAAAACTGCCCGCGAACGATAGCCCTGCGCTTGGGCTAATTTGACATACTCATCATCGAAATGTTCCTGCATCCAGCGGGCACTGCTTTTAGTTCGGCTCATTTATCTTTTAGTGAAAAATTGACGGTTTGATTTAGGTGCAACATCATGGATGCGGCACGCAGAAAAAAACTAAAGGCGCTAGCCCACTGCTTAAAACCCGTGATTATGGTCGGGCAGGCCGGGCTTACGGATGCCGTGCTGGCAGAAACAGAAATCGCTCTCATTACTCACGAGCTGATTAAAGTAAAAATCCGCGCTGAACGGGATCAACGAAATCATATTAGCGAACAAATGTGCGCTACCACAGGCGCGACTTTGATACAAAAGATAGGTCAAGTAGCGGTTATTTACCGTTTAAACCCAAACAAGTAAGCCACTTTTTGAACCTTGCGCCCTGTACCTTGAACCTGTATTAAATATACTCAATCGAAATAATCTCATAATCCACATTACCACCCGGTGCTTTCACGGTAACGACATCCTCAATTTGTTTTCCGATTAACGCCCTGGCAATGGGTGAGCCAATAGATATACGGCCTTCTTTGATATTGGCCTCATCTTCACCCACGATTTGGTAGGTGACCCGTTTTTCGGAATCAACATCTTCTATTTTGACCGTCGCGCCGAACACGACTTTGCCATTGGCATCCACCTTGGTAATGTCAATAATTTGCGCGTTAGACAGCTTGCCTTCAATTTCAGCGATGCGCCCTTCGGCAAAGCTTTGCTGCTCCTTCGCGGCATGGTATTCGGCGTTTTCTTTCAAATCGCCGTGTGAACGGGCAGTGGCAATCGCCGTAATAATGCGTGGACGGACGACAGATTTCAATTCTTCCAATTCTGCCCTTAGCTTTTCCGCGCCTTTAACTGTCAGGGGTACTTTATTCATGTGTCTACTGCTCCAAACTATTAGCTTTTCTTTATTAGATCAGACTGTTATGCAAATCTTGCAAACAGTTCACATCACCTGCATCCAGTTCACCCAAGGCATAACAGGCGGCTTTTGCCCCGGCCATTGTGGTGTAATACGTCACGCGATGCTGTAACGCTTCCCTACGCATGGTAAACGAATCCGAAATGGCTTTTTTGCCTTCCGTGGTATTGATGATTAATTGAATCTGGTCATTCTTAATCATGTCAACGGTATTGGGACGACCTTCGTTGACCTTATGGACTATCTCACAGGGAATACCCGCTTGCTGGAGAAATCTCGCCGTGCCGCCTGTCGCAACTATCTCGTAATTTTTGCTGACCAGCATCCTGGCTATATCCGGCACTTTGGCCTTATCAACATCACGAATACTAATCAACACTTTACCACTGGTATTCAAGTTTACTCCCGTAGCCCGTTGTGATTTTGCAAACGCCTCGCCAAAGGTTTTGCCTATGCCCATGACCTCACCCGTTGATTTCATTTCCGGGCCTAACAAAGGATCAACCCCAGGAAATTTAACGAACGGAAATACGGCCTCTTTTACGGAATAATAGTTGGGGATGCGCTCCTTAGTGATACCTTGCTGCGCCAGCGTTTTGCCGACCATACATCGTGCGGCAATTTTCGCTAAAGGATAGCCGGTCGCTTTCGACACAAAAGGAGCCGTGCGCGACGCCCTGGGGTTCACTTCCAGCACATAAATATCCTGGCCTTGAATGGCAAACTGGACATTCATCAATCCCCTTACGCCCAAGGCCTCAGCCATCCTCCCGACTTGCTCGCGCAACTGATCCTGTATGTCCTGCGCCAACTCATAAGGCGGCAACGAACATGCAGAATCGCCCGAATGCACACCGGCTTGCTCTATGTGTTCCATTAAGCCGCCAATCAGCACACGTTCGCCGTCATAAATCGCATCGACATCCATTTCTACCGCATCATCAAGAAAGCGATCCAGCAATACTGGCGAATCGTTAGACACGCTTACCGCTTCTTTCATATACCGCTGCAAACCTTCTTCATTAACGACTATCTCCATTGCCCGACCGCCTAAAACGTAAGACGGGCGCACAACCAATGGATAGCCGAGTTCTTTCGCAGCGTTAATCGCTTGCTCGACCGAACGCGCGGTAGCATTGGGTGGCTGTTTCAAGCCCAGCCTTTCCAGCAATTTTTGGAAACGCTCTCGGTCTTCGGCTAAATCTATGGAATCGGGCGAAGTACCGATGATCGGAACACCTGCCGCCTCTAATGCGCGGGCTAGTTTTAAGGGCGTTTGACCACCGTACTGCACAATCACGCCTTTAGGCTTTTCCAGATGCACTATTTCCAGCACATCTTCCAGCGTTAAGGATTCAAAATACAAACGGTCTGAAGTATCAAAATCGGTGGATACGGTCTCTGGATTACAGTTAATCATGATGGTTTCATAGCCATCTTCACGCAAGGCCAAAGCCGCATGGACACAACAGTAATCGAATTCTATGCCCTGCCCTATCCGGTTAGGGCCACCCCCCAGAATGATAATTTTATCCTTATCTGTAACCCGCGCCTCACATTCTTCTTCATAGGTTGAATAAAGATATGCCGTGTCGGAAGAAAATTCTGCCGCACAGGAATCAATGCGCTTATAAACCGGACGGATATTTTGCTTATGACGTACATTACGTACTTCAGATTCCGACGTATCTAGCAACTTTGCCAAGCGTATATCGGAAAAACCTTTGCGTTTGAGCTTGTAAAGCTCGCCCTCTTTCAAGGTCGCCAAGGTTTTTGTAGCCAAAGATTGCTCAGTAACGACCAAATCCTGCACTTGCGCCAGAAACCAGGGATCAATTTTACTGGCATTATGGACTTCATCTAAGGACATGCCGCTACGAAAAGCATCCGCAACGTATAACAGGCGGTCAGGGCCTGGATGACGCAACTCCCGCTGGATTTTGTCGTGGTTATCCTCTGCCTGTAAATCAACAATTTCATCCAAGCCGCTAATGCCAATCTCTAAGCCACGCAAGGCCTTTTGTAGGGATTCCTGGAAGGTACGGCCAATTGCCATGACCTCGCCGACGGATTTCATTTGCGTCGTCAAACGGTCATCCGCTTGCGGAAATTTTTCAAAGGCAAAGCGTGGTATTTTTGTCACGACGTAATCAATCGTTGGCTCGAACGATGCCGGCGTTGCACCGCCAGTGATCTCATTTTTCAGCTCATCCAAGGTATAACCCACCGCCAGTTTCGCCGCCACTTTGGCAATAGGGAATCCGGTCGCCTTGGACGCCAAGGCCGAAGAACGCGACACCCTGGGATTCATCTCGATGACTATCATGCGCCCGTCAACTGGGTTGATCGCCACCTGCACATTAGAACCGCCGGTATCCACGCCTATCTCCCGCAATACCGCCACAGAGACATTACGGAGAATCTGGTATTCCTTATCGGTCAATGTTTGCGCGGGTGCGACGGTAATCGAATCCCCGGTATGCACACCCATTGGGTCAAAGTTTTCAATGGCGCAAACGATAATGCAGTTGTCCTTGGAGTCGCGCACCACCTCCATTTCGAACTCTTTCCAGCCCAATACGGATTCTTCGATCAGCAGCTCATTGGTTGGCGACAGATACAGCCCACGCTCACAAATTTCGAGAAACTCCTCTTTGTTATAGGCGATACCGCCGCCGCTGCCACCCATGGTAAACGAAGGCCGGATAACCGTCGGATAACCGACTTCCTGCTGTGCGGCAAGCGCTTCCTCGATGGAATGGGCGGTTTTGGATTTGGCGACTTCAAAGCCAATTTTCCGCATGGCTTGGTTGAAAAGTTCGCGGTTTTCTGCTTTGTTGATCGCTTCTTTGGTCGCGCCGATCATCTCAACGTCATATTTTTCCAACACACCATGTTCGTCCAGCGCCAAGGCGCAGTTCAACGCCGTTTGTCCGCCCATCGTCGGCAATATGGCATCGGGGCGTTCTTTTTCGATAATTTTTTCCACCGTCTGCC
The DNA here is from genome assembly GCF_046714055.1 of Methyloglobulus sp. GTDB lineage: Bacteria > Pseudomonadota > Gammaproteobacteria > Methylococcales > Methylomonadaceae > Methyloglobulus. The sequence continues at coordinate 10,246 of NZ_JBKKBJ010000187.1, forward strand.
AGTCGATAGGCTCAATGTAGATCGCATCCGCCATATCGGGATCGGTCATGATCGTGGCGGGATTGGAATTCACCAGGATGACGCGATAGCCCTCTTCCCGTAACGCCTTGCACGCTTGTGTACCCGAATAATCAAACTCGCACGCCTGACCAATCACAATGGGCCCTGCGCCCAACAACAATATCGATTTTATGTCACTTCTTTTCGGCATTTTAGCTACTGAATTTATTTACAGATCAAATGATTAGTGTTTGCTGGCCTGATTCATCATGTCGATGAATCCGTCGAACAAGCCCTCAATATCGTGCGGCCCAGGGCTGGCTTCGGGATGGCCTTGAAAGCTCATGGCGGGACAATCTGTCCTTTCAACACCCTGCAAACTGCCATCGAACAAGGAATGGTACGTGGCCACTAAATTGGCTGGAAGACTTGCTTCATTGACGGCAAAACCGTGGTTTTGGCTACTGATCAACACCCGCCCCGTCGCTTTGTGCTGGACTGGATGATTAGCACCATGATGACCGAACTTCATCTTCTCGGTTTTCGCGCCGCTAGCCAAGGCCAATAGCTGGTGGCCTAAGCAAATACCGAACACCGGAATCCGTTTGGTTAAAATCGCTTTAATTGCTTCAATCGCATACGTACAGGGTTCAGGATCGCCAGGGCCGTTGGACAGAAAAACGCCATCAGGATTCATTGCCAATGCCGTATCTGCCGTAGTCGTCGCAGGTACGACCGTCACCCGGCAGCCCCGATTGACCAATAATCTTAAAATATTACGTTTAATCCCGAAATCATAAGCAACCACATGCTTAGTCAGATTTTCCCCTTGGGTATGGCCTTTTTCCAAATCCCAGGTCGTTTCCGTCCATTCATAAGGCTGGTCGGTAGTGACCACTTTAGCCAGATCCATGCCTTTCAAACCCGGAAAGCCGACTATCGCTTTTTTGGCTCTTTCCACATCCACCGCTTCACCCGCCGCAATGCAACCTCGTTGTGAGCCTTTATCACGCAGCAAACGTGTCAGTTTGCGCGTATCGATTTCGGCAATGGCGACCACCTGATTATCCAGCAAATACTGTTGCAGGTTTTTCTGGCTGCGCCAGTTACTCGCCAGCAAAGGCAAGTCCCTGATGACCAAACCGCTGGCGAACACCTTTGCCGACTCATCATCTTCGCTGGTCGTCCCCACATTACCGATGTGCGGATAGGTTAAAGTCACAATCTGCTGGGCATAAGAAGGGTCGCTGAGAATTTCTTGGTAACCCGTCATCGCCGTATTAAACACGACCTCCCCCACAGAATAGCCATCAGCGCCTATGGCCATCCCATTGAACACCGTTCCATCCTCCAATACCAATACTGCGGACTTAGCCAAACACGCCACCTTAAATGTGCAAAACGGGATGGAACCTGACGGCTGCACCCCGCTATCGAATATAAAAATCTGTGCAATTTTACGGGATTATGGCGTTTGGGTCATTAACAATTTGAGGCATCGCTTAAGAAGTCGATTCTGTTTGGGGTTTGACCACATGACAAGCCAACGGCTCAACACAATTGGAATCAATAAGTTGCCGTTCATCCTGAGCCTGTCGAAGGACTTATCCGAGAACTCCTTAATCCTACATTGTCCATTCCTTCCACAATCGCGCCATACCCGCAGGGAACGGGTATGACGAGCTTAGAAAATAGTGCTTGTTGAACTAAACTTAAAAAGCTATTATCACGCCGCACAGCGTGATTAAATCGCCTAAGCTAAACATTGCGTGGTTTTGATGCTATTTATTTTTACTTTAGGATGCACTAAAAATTAATAAGGAATTGATACAATTATTATTTTAGAAATTAAAACTCGATTAGACAACCGCATGACGCAATGTTTTGCGTCCATTAGGATGCCTAATTGTAGTTAGGCAACAGAGTGTGATTGGAGGGGATTGTGACCAATGCAATATTTACTTGGCTGTTCTTACGCATAGTCGTGCCTACGGCACCACTGACAATTCAATACGGACTATCCGCGCTCGGTGCATACGCACCTCCCTTTCCACAACCAATATATATTCTTCTTCTATTTTCACTTTCCATGGTCACTTTGACTGAATTTACGGATTTACGCGCGATCGTTTCCTTATGTTTTTTTCCAGCTCTTGTAGGGGCTCTTTTGTATGCGCTTTATTTGATCAAGGTAAATCCTACATCGCAAGAAATGACAATGTATGTTGGTTTCTGGCTGTGGTTCATCTTATTGATAATCAACACTCTTCGAGTTATCGGCGAGGGAGTGGTTCAATACTATACTCACAGAGCGAGGAGTTGAAGTGATGAATGGCGTTGAGCTAGCTGTATTCGTATTCGAGGTTTTTATTGCTGTTGTTGCAGGATGTCTTGCCCTCATTGAGCTTGTCAGATATTTGCGCGAAAATGCTGTCGGCACAAAGCTGACGGAACTATTTCCTGGTGCCTCCAGATTTATTCTCTCGAAGCTTGCTCCAAAAGAGCATGAAGAGCATGAAGAGGCCTATTCTTATTCTCAATCTCGGTACATTCACAGATATCAACTAATTCATATTCGGCATAATATTAATTGTTGGTTTTTTTATATTTGTATCGAAATGCGGAATACCCGTTCCCACGCCTAGAACAATCAATGGGGTCAGACTCCATTGATTTTAGTTATTTCTTTGGGGTCAGAGTAAAATTAAGTTTTATAGTTCCCACGCTCTGCGTGGGAACTCACCCCTGGACGCTCCTGCGTCCCGTGTCGCCGGAGCGTGGGAACGATGTGTATTTAATTTAGGGCATCCTGCAAGCGCTGATAAATCCCCCCAAAACTGCCATTGCTCATCAACACAAAGTGTCCGCCATAACGCGCTTCCAGTTTAAGAAAGGGAGTCGCTATTTTTGCGAAAGCTTGTTTTGGGCGTCCCAGCCCAAGCAAGCGGCAAAAACTTAACGCGACCGCCAATGCCTGCGGCTGCCCCAGCCGTCCTGCTTCCCTCGTTTTATACCCA
>NZ_JBKKBJ010000188.1:0-6916 GCF_046714055.1 Methyloglobulus sp.
CTACTTGGCTTTTTATAATGGTAAACGCGCGCACTCAAAACTAAGCTATCAATCCCCGCTGGAATTTGAGCGGGAATTCTATAAGAAGACTGCTTAAGAAAGTGTCCGGTTTTAGTTGACCATTACATTATGACATCAAACCAAAGGGAATGCCGAATGAAGTAAATGAGGACATTCATTTAAAGCCTATTACACCGGATGAAGGAACAGGCAACGACCGTGAAAAAGAGTTTTTAAAGTACACCATTGAACATATCAATAATCTATTTAGCTAATAAACATCGCATATTAATGCGCAAATAATGCACTTCGGGATAATCCAACTAAAGACTTAGTTCATTGTACAACTTCTTTATACAACTCTAAACTTGTGTTAAGCTATTGAATATAGGGAAATAAGAGAAGTTTAAAGTAGTGAATGTAAGGGCTTTTAATGCGGTTGTCGTGCGTTCGAGCCGCGTACGACCCACCACCAAACCAAACCTTAGCCTTAATTTCATTTGCCAAGGTTGTTAAAAACGTAGCTAATTCGTAGTCACGGACTTAAGGTTATTGGTCATGCTTAGCTTTAGATTCTTTCGCGGTCTCGGGTTTCATATCGGATTCTGGCGATTATCCCGCTTATTTAAGTTTTCTCCTCAGCATCCCCCTCATGCAAGATGGCTGTATAGCAGTCCATCATACTTTCGGTGTAAACGGAGTGTGCTTTGGCAAGCTCTTGCGGCGAACCGAAATCCTTACGCAATTCATCGAGTGTCTTTTGGGGGTCTTTTGTCATAGACATCTTCAGCATTTTGGCGTAGTTGTGATAAGCTGCCATCCTGTCTGGATCAAAAGCAAAAAATCCTGGCATTCTTTTGTAAGTCGTGTCAATCACACATTTAGCCATGTAGGCAGGGTCTATCTTGTAATCTTTAACGTCTTGCTCTTTTTTCATTTCTTCTAAAACGACCTGTTCATACTGGTCTTTATCAACACAAGCCACTAGAAATAACGGTAATAGGAAGATTAACAGTTGTTTTTTCATGTAAATAGCACCATCTTAATATTTAAACTCACACCATAGAGAACTGCATTATACGCATTTCAGGTAATAACAAAAGGCAAAATGAACCGGGAAGGCTGGTTTATTGGCTGATTTCCCGCGCCGCATGCATCACCCAATCTTCCGCTTCTTTATTGATATCAGCCGCTTTGCGGCTTTTACTCTCAATGCACGGGCCGATTTTTACCTTGATTGTCCCTGGGTATTTTAAAAAACTATACCGAGGCCAATATTGCCCGGCATTATGGGCGATAGGAATGACGGGGTAACCCGACTTTTGCGCCAGCATTGCTCCGCCCACGCTGAAACTCTGCATCTCACCCACCGGCATCCGAGTGCCTTCAGGAAACACAATAACCCATAGACCCTGGTTTAAGGCTTCAGTTCCATGACTGATTAATTTGCGTAAAGCGGCATGTTTGTTGTTCCTGTCTATCGCAATCGGTTTCAACGTCGCCATGGCCCACCCCCAGAACGGTATCCATAATAATGATTGTTTAAACAATGATGTTTGGGGGGGTAAAAAACATCTGAATGCCAGCGTTTCCCATGCTGACTGGTGATTGCTCAGCACTACTGCCACATTATCCGATTTGATATGTTCTAAGCCCTCCACTTCATAGTGGATACCGCAACACACTTCCGCTATTTTAAGCACTAAGCCTGCCCAAGCCCTGGAAAAGTTATAACGCACCGGAAAGGGGAAAATTGTACAGATCAAAATTACGGGTGCGATCACAAAAGTAGCTACTATTGAACCCGCTAAAAAGGCCGCTGAACCTACGTAGATTCGCAACTTATTATTCTGACAGGATATGTTGGACGGCGGCATACAGATTTTCAAAGACAGGAATGTTAAGGTTGGGATTGTTAATCAGGGTTTTTTGGCCTTTACCCGTTTTTACCAATAACGGGATTGCGCCAACAACTAGCGCTGCTTGTATATCCCGAAGTGAATCGCCGATAAAATGGACGCCGCTCAGATCGACATTTTTTTCTAGCGCAAATCGTTCAAACAAACCGGGTTTGGGCTTACGGCAGTTGCATAAACTGTCCTGGCCATGCGGACAATAGTAAATCGCGGCAATTGCCCCACCTTTTTCAGCAAGCATCTGGTGCATTTTTTCATGAATGTTTGCCAACATGGATTCATCAAGCAAGCCCCTTGCCAAACCGGACTGGTTGGTAATCACAACCACCTCATAACCCCGCTTATTAAGCAAGGCAATGCCTTCCAGGCTACCTTCAATAGGTCGCCATTCCTCAGGACACTTGATAAAGTCCTCGGAGTCATAGTTTATGACCCCATCCCTGTCCATTAAAACATAACGGCGTTGCTTCATGCCGCCAGCTTACGATTGCAGTTTGGAGATGTCGGCAATCTGCAAAAACTGATCAGAAAGCATATTTAACAAGGCCAAACGCCTAGCCCGTAGATCAAGATCATCGGACATCACCATCACCTTATCAAAAAACGCATTAACGGCGGATTCGGTTTTGGCAAGCCGGGAAAGCGCAGCCTGGTAATCCTTTTTTTCCAGGAACGGTTGAATATCAGCTGCTGACTCTTTGGCCGTATCAAACAAATGGCGTTCTTCTGTTTCCACCAGATCACCGACTTGCCCGGCTGGCGGGATATCCGATTTTTTCAGGATATTCCTTATCCGTTTATTAGCTGCGGCCAAACTTTCAGCTTCGGGCAATTGCCGGAAAGCCTTGACCGCCTGCAATCTTTTCATGAAGTCCAAAGGTTGGGCCGGGTTAACAGAAATGACCGCATCAAACTCATCGGGAGCATAACCGCGATCCAGGCAATAGCCCCTTAAGCGGTCAAAAATAAAGTCAATAACCAGCTTGCGAATTTCCTTACGGTCAAACGTGTGGGTATACAGCGTCAATGAAACATCGACTAACGCCACAATATCCAGGTTGTTTTCATTTTCGATGATAATCCTCAAAGTACCTAGCGCTGCCCTTCTTAGCGCATAAGGGTCTTTATCGCCCGTAGGAATCAGCCCAGCACTGAAAATCCCCGTCAGGGTATCAACCTTATCTGCCAGCGCGACAACCTGCCCAGTTTGGCTGGATGGCGTTGGACTGCCCGACTGCTTAGGGTAATAATGCTGCTCAATGGCATCGGCAACTTCACGAGGCTCGTTGTCAGCCAGGGCGTAATAACGCCCCATTATGCCTTGCAGATTGCCGAACTCACCGACCATATCTGTCATCAGGTCTGCTTTCGCCAAGCGTGCCGCCCGTTTTGCCCAATCGACATTCGCGCAGAGTTGGGTCGCTATCAATTCTGACAGAACTATCACCCGCTGGGTCTTGTCTGCAAGCGTACCTAGCTTCTCCTGAAAAACGATATTGGCTAGGCTTTCAACCCGATCCTCCAAGGATTTTTTCCTGTCCTGTTTCCAGAAAAATTCTGCATCGGTCAAGCGCGGGGTAATGACACGCTCGTTGCCCTGCTTTATCGATTCAGGCCGGGTGCTTTCGATATTGCTGAAGGTAATAAAATAAGGCAACAACTCGCCACTGGCATTTTTAACCGGAAAATATTTCTGGTTGGTTTGCATAGTCGTAATCAGCACTTCGGCAGGCAACTCAAGAAAGCGTGGATCAAATGTGCCAGTAACAGGCACAGGCCATTCGTTCAACGCAGCAATCTCTTCCAGCAAATCGTCTTCAATATGCGCCGTGCCATTGACTGCTGCCGCTGCTATCTGGGCCTGGTCACGGATAATGGCTTTTCTTTGCTCAACATCAACAATCAACTTGCCCTGCTGGTATAAGGCATCCGCGTAACTTTCAGGGCTGTTGATAGTGATGGCTTGCGGCGCATGAAAGCGATGGCCTAATGTAGTCGATCCCGTTGTCAAACCCAGGATTTCGCATTCGATAGTCGAATCGCCATATAGCAAGACCGCCCAATGTACTGGCCTTACGAATTCAGTCGCAAAATTGCCCCAGCGCATTCGCTTTGCTATCGACAGGGCCGATATGCTCTGGCGGATAATGTCGGGAATTAATTGCTCGGTCGGCTGTCCTTTGACGGCTTGCTTAAAAACCAGCCATTCGCCTTTCTCGGTTTTTAGCCGTTCCAATTGTTCAAAGGTCGTACCACAGCTCATGGAAAAACCTTCCGCAGCCTTGCTGGGTTTGCCATCTGGGGCAAATGCCGCTTGCAACGCTGGCCCACGTTTTTCAACGATTTTATCCGGCTGCTGGGTAGATAGGTTCTCTACGAATACAGCCAAACGCCTGGGAGTGGCATAAGCCTTACTGCCGGTAAACGTGAGTTCTGCCGCGCTTAACCCTTGTAACACATTGTCCAGCAATGCCTGACTTAACTTGACAAGCGTTTTGGGAGGTAACTCTTCCGAGCCTAATTCGAACAACAAATGTTTGCTAGCCATCACGCTCCCTGTGCTGCCACTATGGGAAAACCTAAAGATTCCCGGCGTTGGTAATACGCTTCCGCGACAGCCCTGGACAAAGTCCTGACCCTTAAAATATAACGTTGCCGTTCTGTTACCGAGATCGCATGACGCGCATCCAGCAAATTAAACGTATGTGAGGCCTTAAGCACCATTTCATAAGCTGGCAGGGGCAAATCCAGCCCTATCAACTTTTGGCATTCTTGCTCATACGTATCAAAGCATTGGAACATAAACGGAACGTTGGCATGATCGAAATTGTAAGCCGACATTTCCACTTCGTTTTGATGGAACACATCTCCATAAGTCACGGTACCAAATGAGCCTCTAGTCCAGACAAGGTCGAATACGCTCTTAACACCTTGCAAATACATGGCAAGGCGTTCCAGGCCATAAGTGATTTCTCCGGTCACTGGCCTGCACTCCAAACCGCCGACCTGCTGAAAATAGGTGAACTGGGTGACTTCCATGCCATTTAGCCAAACTTCCCAACCCAATCCCCACGCGCCTAAAGTGGGTGACTCCCAGTTGTCTTCGACAAAGCGGATATCGTGTTCCAGCAAATCGAAACCCAACTGGCGTAAGGAACCGAGGTAAAGCTCCTGGATATTGTCGGGCGACGGTTTCAGGGCGACCTGATACTGGTAATAATGTTGGAGACGGTTAGGATTTTCACCATAACGGCCATCAGTTGGACGGCGCGACGGCTGCACATAGGCCACATTCCAAGGTTCAGGGCCTATCGCCCGCAAAAAAGTGGCTGGATGGAAAGTGCCGGCACCGACTTCCATGTCTAACGGTTGTAACAGGATGCAGCCTTGGGCAGACCAGTAATCTTGCAAAGCCAGGATAAGCCCCTGAAAGGTTGATAAATCGTAGTTTGGGCTGGGCACGTCTATTTGTCTGAAGAGGTAATAAAAGGTGGGGGATTATAACTTAAAAACGCGTTTTTAGTAGGTGCGGACATGACCAGGGCAAATTCAGGAACGTGGCTTTTATTGATAAGGCGTAACTATTCAGCGTGTTTCAAACCAAGGGCTTTATTCACCACAGAGAACACGAAGATCACGAAGGCCCAGTTAGCTAGTGTTGGGGTTGATGAGGAAGGGCTGTTATCTAGCGTTCGGCAAGCAAAACCAACCGTATCAACAAACTTCGTGTCCTCTGTGTCCTTCGTGGTGAATTGTTACGATAGGGTTTAGATGTTATTAGAAGTCTGTCTTAGCCTCATCTTTAATGATGGATTGTAATGATAAATTACCTAGCGAACTGGTTTTCGGCGCATTTGCCGCCCCTGTGGTTGGCGATGTCGAACCCAGGCCTTCGCTCAAATTGATCTTCAATTTGAGATTATTGGGCGAATCAGAGTTTTGTAGTGCTTCATCCAGCGAAATAACGCCTTCCTTGAATAACCTGAGCAGGTGGCTGTCAAACGTCTGCATACCGATGTTTTCCGATTTCTCCATGACTTCCTTGATCGCATGAACATCGCCTTTATGGATCAAATCCCTGACCAACTGCGAGGCCAGTAATATCTCGATGGCGGCTGTCCGCTTGCCTTCAACCGTGGGGACTAAGCGTTGCGAGACAAAGGCTTTTAAATTCAACGATAAATCCAGTAACAGTTGATTACGGCGTTCCTCCGGGAAAAAATTGATGATCCTGTCCAGCGCCTGATTGGAATTGTTCGCGTGTAACGTTGACAGGCACAAATGCCCCGTTTCGGCAAAGGCCAGGGCGTGTTCCATGGTTTCCTGGCTACGGATTTCGCCGATCAGGATAACGTCCGGCGCTTGCCGCAAGGTATTCTTGAGCGCATCTTCATAACTCAGCGTGTCAACCCCGACTTCGCGCTGGTTAACCAGGGATTTTTTGTGCGGATGTATGTACTCAATCGGATCTTCAATGGTGATGATATGGCCTGAACTATTGGCGTTACGATGGTCGATCAGTGCCGCCAACGAGGTTGACTTGCCCGATCCGGTGCCGCCGATAAACAAAATCAGGCCACGCTTTTCCATAATGACCCGTTTCAATACCTCGGGCAGACCCAGCTTATCGGCATTGGGGATTTCCACCTTGATATTGCGGATGACCAGCGAAAAAGTGTTACGCTGCTTAAAAATATTGACACGGAACCGGCCAATGCCTGACTCCGAAATCGCAAGGTTCAATTCAGGCTGATGTTCAAACGCCTTCTGCTGATCGAAATCCATCAAGCTGTAAGCGATTTCTTTTATCCGTTCCTTGGTCAGTTTGATAGTTTCCAAAGGCCGCAATACGCCTTGAAATTTAGCGGCGGGTGGCGCATCAACCGTTAAGTACAAATCAGAACCATCGTTCTGGACAAGCATTTTCAGGTATTCTTTAAATTCCATAATCAGTTTTAGCGTAGTAAACAATAAGGTCAATTCTAGGTTATAAACCCAGA
>NZ_JBKKBJ010000189.1:0-15604 GCF_046714055.1 Methyloglobulus sp.
ACGCCTGCAGCGCTTCGGGTAATCGTCTTGGTCGGGCGATAGGTGCCTCCCATCTTTAGGTTTTACTTTAAAGTGGAATTATAACCCCATACTATTGATAAGAAAACTTACTGTGATTGGTATTACAAGGAACGGCGGGTGACTAACCCGCCTTTTTTATGCCCCTTTATTGCAGCAGCGACCGCAATTAAGTATGCCCCCGCAACCAACTTGAATTTGCCGCCACTACTTATCGACAGCGGTAGTGTAGCAGTCTGAAACCTGTCGGTTCCACGGTGCTTGTCGCCATTGGGTTATGGAGCCTGGATTCCGGCGACCTCCAAGGATGGAGGAAGTGCGGAAGAGGATATGGAATCCTCGCCGCCCAACCCTCGCTTTGGCTCTCCCTGCCGGAATGACGGCTTTTAAAAACAGTTGCACGCTATCACTTAACCTCTTACTTGGTAATTTGATCGGTATTTCGTTAAGTTTCGAGATTGACCGCATACATCGTGTCATTCAATGGCCCATGTTAAATCTAACGGTAATGCCAGGCGCAGTCGGTACGCTATCGCACATAAATAAAGAATGTTATGAGCCATTTTCTATGTGCGCGGACGCACAGACCCGTTTTAGTTATGTGTGTATATTTAGAACATGGGCAATGGGATTTAATGGAGTATGCAATGGACTCACTCGTTAAAGATAAATCGAGTAACCTAATTAAAATCCGAATAATAGTCAGTATTTTTAAAGCCTTGCCTGAATTACTGACTAAGAATTATCAATTAAATTTGCTCAGACTGAGCCAACAGGAGAAAAACCATGATTAATACCGACCAGATTAAGCCTGATATGCCCGTTGTGTGTTCCCAAGATGGCCAGTTTGCCACTGTCGATCACATGGAGGGTTCGAATATCATCAAACTGACCAGAGATAAGGCGGGGCAGCATCATTACATTCCGTTAAGCTGGGTAATTTCAACCGAAGATGGCAAGGTTAAAGTTGATCGTCCAGGAGATCAGGCGATGCAGGAGTGGTCGACAACCCCGCCAATCGTATAGACGAATCACTCCCCTGATTATAAAGACAGGAATATAGTAACATTTTTGCTACTGTAGGGAATTTGAGTTCACTTTTTAGGAATGTAATCTAGCTTATGAATCAATTATTGGGATTAAAAATGAAACCGGTCAGCAGAACCTTTTTCACAGGGTTAATCGCTATTATCCCCCTAACCCTCACCCTGTATTTGCTGCTCTGGCTTGCAGTCACTGCAGAATTCGCGTTGGGAAATATCTTCAAGTTTTTCTTGCCCCATAGTTGGTACATAAAGGGTTTTGGGTTTGTGTTAGGCCTTATTGTGGTGTTTTTTTTCGGAAACTTTTTGGAGTCCCGGACTTTCCGCAGACTGTTCAATATCTTTGAAGGACTTGTAAACCAGATTCCTGTTGTTAAAAGCATCTATTCAGCAATTCGCGATTTTATTTCCCTGTTCTCCGGTGAACAAAAAGGGAAATTTAAACAAGTCGTGTTGGTTAATGTGCCTCATGGCAAGGGTCAACAAATAGGCTTTATAACAGTTTCGGATTTTGAAGAGATTTCCCATAGTTTTATTGCCGATGACCAGGTAGCCGTATTTTTACCATTCAGTTATCAGATGGGGGGCAACACAGTCATCATGTCACGGGAAAATGTTTTGGAAATAGATATGTCTGTTGAGGATGCTTTACGCTTTATCGCAACAGCCGGCATTGTTGGCAATGTTAATGGTGAAAATGATAAAAGTTAAAGGCCGAGAATTTCAATAAAGGAAACCTCCAAAAATTCAAAAAAGCCCCTTCTCCCTGCGGGAGAAGGTTGGGATGAGGGGATTAAAATCAATTACTTACTTCCCTCACCCTAGCCCTCTCCCAGTGGGAGAGGGGATTTTTAGAGATCCCCTAAAATGAAAAATACCCCAAGGTCAAATCCGACCCAAGAGTAACGATTCAAATGGACACTTCAATACACACGGTGCAAACATTATTTTGTCAATTAGGTTTAGCAGACGACCAGGAGCAGATTAATGCTTTTATTGAGTTGCACAGGCCGTTACCTAACAATATTAACTTGTCTGAGGCATATTTCTGGAGCGAAACACAGGCTGTGTTTCTGACTGAAGCCATAGAGCAAGATTCGGATTGGTGCGAATTGGTGGATAAGCTGGATTGTTTGTTGAGAGACTAATAAGTGGGTGAATTTTATTAAAAATAAATCTTTGGATGGCTCTCGGTTCTTGACAACGTTTTCCTATTTAATAGAAACGTGCCTCTTGCAAACCTGATACTACCGAGTCGCTCAGCAGCGTAATAAAATAACGTAGTCCTCTGAAACATAGGGTTAAGCATATTACACTAAGAATTTACGGGTTAATAGCCACCCATGACGGCTTTGGGTATTAATATGAATACTGAACAGATAGCACGAGTTGCACACGAAATTAACAGGGCTTATTGCCTAGCATTAGGGGATACAAGTCAACCAGAATGGAAAAATGCACCTGATTGGCAAAAAAGCAGCGCCATTAATAATGTGAATTTCCACATTGCTAACCCAGATGCTGGTGCAGATCATAGCCATATTGAATGGATGGCAGAAAAGGAATCTAAGGGCTGGAAGTATGGCTTGGTTAAAGACCCGGATAAAAAAGAACACCCCTGTTTTTTGCCCTACGAAGAATTGCCGACGGAACAAAAAGCTAAAGACTATATTTTTCGTGGTGTAGTGCATGCACTAAGTTAATTTTTAGAAAGTAGCACAAGGATAGTACCTAAGCTAGTCACAATCATCCATGCCATCCCCTAACCCAACAATTGCTATCCTCTATGCATTTGGTGCTAATTTAGGCATCGCAGCAGCGAAAACCGGCGCAGCTTTCTGGACGGGATCAGGCTCCTTATTAGCCGAAGCGATACACTCGTATGCCGATTGTGGAAATCAGGTGTTATTGTTTATCGGCATGAAACGATCTAAAAAAGAAGCGACCCGCAAACATCCGATGGGTTACGGGCGGGAATCTTATATCTGGTCTATGATGGTGGCTTTCATCTTATTTTCGGTAGGTGGCGCATTTTCCGTCCATGAAGGATGGCAGCGATACGCCCACCCATACACCGTGGACAATGAGTGGGTCGCATTGCTCGTCTTACTGATAGCGTTGCGTTTGGAATATTTTTCTTTAAAGGGCGCACTGGCGGCAATACAACAGGAGAGAGGCTCGCGCTCGTTGTGGCAATGGTTTAAAGAAACTCAATCCAGCGAACTGATGGTGGTTACCGGAGAAGACGTGGCAGCCTTGGCAGGGCTCGGGATTGCGCTGGTAATGCTAAGCCTGACAATGATTACCGGTAATACCGCTTATGATGCGGCAGGTTCTATATTAATCGGATTATTATTGATTACCGTTGCCTTAGTGGTTGGTACGGAAGTCCATTCATTGCTGCTTGGTGAGGCTGCCGAAGAGATCAGTGATAACGTACAGCAATATCTGGAGAGTCAGCCCTGTGTGCTTCGCGTACTGAATGTGTGGGCGATCAAGCACGGCAATCATGTGATAGTTGCCATTAAAGCTGAACTCCAACCCGACATGACTGTTCTTAGTGCAGTGGATGAAATCAATGCGATGGAACGGCAAATCAAGCAAACGCATTCGCGGGTTAGATGGATATTCTTTGAGATTGACAATGCTGATTAAGTAAAGCGCATAAAATCCCAATCACACATTCTGTGGTATGTAGGGGAAATGTCGTTAAATTAAGGGGTTAAGTACCCTCTCCCTTGAGGGAGAAGGTTAGGATGAGGGACTTTAGAAGAATTATTCCTTTTTATTCCCATCACCCCGACCCTCTCGGTACACCGCTACGCTCCTCATGCATTGCAAAGCCACAGGGATGTGGTGAATGTGGAAAATGCAGGAGCATTTTTCCACCTACTACCTACATCCCTGTAGGCATCCACCAAGGCGAATGAATTCGTCCTTACAGATGCTCAAGTTATTGCATGCACGGTACTTTATTGCGTTTTATTTGCTTGGCTATCTTTTCCCAGTATCTCCCAACAAGTGACGAATAAAGCCGCAATAATTGGGCCCAATACAAATCCTGTTAATGAAAACCAGACTAATCCACCTAAAGTCGATACCATCACCAAATAATCTGACATTTTACTGTCTTTACCTATCAACCGTGGCCTGAGAAAATTATCTATCAGGCCTATTGCTAAAATACCTACCGTCAAAACGATAACCGCTTTTAAAGTTTGACCTTGTAAAAATAAAATGGCAGCAGCAGGCCCCCAAACTAGAGCGCTGCCTATGGGCAATAACGACAAAATTATCATTACCATACCCCATAAAAAAGCGGCGGGGATGCCGACAAGCCAAAATAATAAGCCGCCGATACTGCCCTGAATAACAGCGACTATCAATCCGCCTTTAACAGTCGCCCTGGCCACGCTGGTGAAACGCTCAAATAATTCTATTTCGATCTTGTCACCTATTGGTATCAATGATATTAATTTTCTTACCAATTGATGGCCATCCCGCAATAAAAAAAACAGGATGTAGAAAGACAAGGCAACTTGCACAATAAGATTCAAAAGGTTTTGGGTTAATGCGGGGACTTGTTGCGCGATATATTTTACGGCTTGTGCAAAGGCATTCCCTACTGATGTACTGATCTGCCCGACGCTTATTCCGCGTATATGCGGGAAGTTATTGAGTTTTGGCAAAAGCGCGAGAGTATCTTGAAAATAAAGTTGGGGATTTATTTCGCCGCTTTGAATTTTATTGTAATAGTCTGTACTTTCCTCCGTTATCATCAAGGTTATGGTGAGCAAAGGTATAACAAAAACCAGAATAATCATTGCCATGGTCAGAAATAATGGCATTTTTTCAGAATTTTTAAAATATTCCCTAAACCTCTGATAAGTGGGATCAAAAACGACAGCAAAGATGATTGCCCAAAAGCAAGCCAATAAAAAATCTTTAATTAAAAAGAAAAAAGACACCGTCACTAACAAAACGAATGTCATAAAAAGAATATAAGGGGTATTTTTCTGCATGGAAAACAAGTTAAATAAAATTAATAGCTTGGCTATCCTATCATAGTTTCCAACAATACTTCGCCGCCCCTGTCAACGGCAATCGCCTTCAAGTGGCCGATGGTGGCGGCTCTTTTGTCTGATGACTCGGTGCGATTTCGGAAAGCCAGGACAATTTTCACTCGGCACTCATTAGATTACATACCTGCTTGATATATTGTGTTATAAAGAAACAAATAACGTAGCCATTACATTCTCAATCTTCGTATTTCTGCTGCTTTTTTGATTTTCACGCTCTCGGGCGGGCGTGTTCTCCATAGACAAGAATTATGGTCGCCAGTATATCCGCACGGCATACCCCCAGTCAAAACCAGCTTCTCGCCGCCTTGCCTGAGGAAATATTCGTGCGTATCACTCCTCATCTGGAACTGGTCTCGATGAAGCTCGGTGAAGTCCTCTACGAATCCGGCAGTCAATTGCAACACGTCTATTTCCCGACGACCGCCATCGTGTCCCTGCACTACATCACGGAGAATGGCACATCGGTCGAAATCACGGGAGTGGGCAATGAGGGCATACTCGGAATTTCACTTTTCCTGGGTGGCAACACCACGCCCAGCCTGGCCACCGTGCTGACTGCAGGCTGCGGTTACCGACTGAAAAGGCAGATAATAATGGAGGAGTTCAATCGCGCTGGGCCGATGATGCGTTTGATGCTGCTTTACACCCAAGCATTAATTACGCAAATCTCCCAAACTGCAGTCTGCAATCGGCAACATTCGATTGATCAGCAACTGTGTCGCTGGCTGTTGTTAGCCCTGGATCGGACGCCTTCGAATGAATTGACCATGACCCAAGAATTGATAGCCAGCATGCTCGGCGTTCGCCGTGAAGGCATCACGGAAGCTGCCGGGAATTTGCAACGCGCGGGTTTGATTAGTTACCGCCGTGGTCACATCACAGTTCTTGACCGGACGGGATTGGAGTCTCGCACCTGTGAATGCTACAACGTAGTCAAGAAAGAGTTCCAACGCTTGCTTAATGGTGAAGGAGACGCTAATAGCTCTCCAGTTAATTCAAGAGTTGAGGCATCCCGGGGAAAATAAGATTAATGATAGATTTGTTTGTGGCAGGATTAGCGTATAAGTTGAATGTAGGTTTGCCTGCGCGCTTCCCGCTACCACGGCGTGATCCACCTCCAGACCACTAACGATTTGCATAAAGGTAAACCATGTCCGTAAAAAATCTCGATTCCAATATTATCAACGACGACGCTGGCGCGGCGCAGGGTAAATCTTCCTTGAAAGCTACTCATCAAATCGTTGCGTTGTTCGCTGTAGCAGTCCTGCTGGTTGCGCTAGGAGTGGCGGTCATGTTCTGGGCCTTCAGGCAAATTGAGATAGCCTCCGAGGAGCGGAAGTATACCTTCATTTTACTTAACCATGCGGATGACTTTCTGTCCGCATTGAAAGATGCCGAAACCGGGCAGCACGGCTTTTTGCTAACTGGTGACGAGGACTTTCTGGAACCCTATATGGCGGTGCGCGACCGTATCGGCCGCCATCTGGAAGAATTGCGCCAACTAACCTCAATCAGTGCTGCCCAAAAACGCCTGGATGCACTGGCTCCATTAGTGGATGCCAAATTGGCGGAATTGGCGCAGGTCATTGAGTTGCGCCGCAACAATGACATCCCCGCCGTAATTGTGGCAGTAGGCAGCGGTAAGAGTAAGCATTTGATGGATTCAATTCGTGCCGGGATGCGTGGCTTCATCCAGATTGAGGAAGCCGTGCTGGCAATGCAAATAGCAAAGTTCCAATCGACCCTGCGCCAGCTATTTGCCCTCATCGTTACAGCCAGCCTGTTTATACTCCTGTTTGCACTTTGGTTCGCCTATTTGATCTATCGGGAAACACAACAGCGGCTCAAGAATCAAGTTCATCTCGAAACACAGCATTTGCTCGAGATTCAGGAAGCGACGAATAAACAACTGCAGCAGGGCAACGTCACCTTGCGGGACAGCGAGGAAAAGCTGGCCGTTACGCTCAACTCTATCGGCGAAGCCGTGATAGCCACCGATGCCAAAGCCCGTGTGACACTCCTGAATCCAGTTGCCGAACAGCTCACCGGTTGGACGCAGGCGGAAGCCACCGGTCGCCAGGTGGAGGAGATTTTTCAAATCATCAACCAGGAAACCCGCCAACCCACCCCTATTCCGGTAAACCAAGCCTTGGCGACTGGCGAGATACAGAGCATGACCAACCACACCACCCTACTGGTTGCACGCGATGGTAGCGAGTTCACTATCGCCAACAGTTGCGCACCGATTCGCGAGCGCGACGGTCAGGTGATCGGTACCGTCCTGGTGTTTCATGACGTCACCAAGGAATATGAAGTGCAGCAAGCCTTGCGCGAAAGCGAAGGACGGCTGAACTTCAACTCGCAAATGACCCACACAGGGGGATGGGAACTTAATTTGTTGGACGGCACGGCGCATCGTACATTGGAACACGACCGCATCTTTGGTTACGATTCACTCCTGCCGAACTGGACTTACGAAATATTCCTGGAACATGTGTTGCCTGATGATCGTGCTGAGGTGGATCGACGTTTTCGTGAAGTCACTGCGACGCAGACTGAATGGAATTTCGAATGTCGTATCCGTCGGTTAGATGGTGAAGTCCGTTGGATTTGGGCATCCGGTCAACATCAATGCGATACGGCAGGACACCCGTCGCGCATGGTCGGAATAGTTCAAGACATCACCGAGCGCAAGCAGGAAATTGAAGAAAGTCGCCTATTTTTTGCCCTTTCGCAAGAACCGTTATGCGTCGTTGGCTTTGACGGCTACTTCAAAAACATAAACTTGGCCTGGGAGAAAGCGCTCGGTTACTCACGTACAGACCTCCTCACCAAACCGTTGACATATTTTCTCCATCCTGATGATCGGCAAGCCACGCAAAACGAGATTGAAAAACAGATAAGAATAGGCGATTCATTCAGCTTTGAAAATCGCTACTTCTCCGCAGACGGCTCTTGCCGATGGTTTTCATGGAGTGTCACAACGGTCATTCAGGAACAGCTATTTTATTGTGCCGCCCGTGACATCACCGAGCGCAAGCTCATCGAAGCGAAACTGCATGAAGCCATTGCCACAGCAGACAAAGCCAATCTCGCCAAATCGAATTTCCTTTCTAGCATGAGCCATGAACTGCGTACACCGCTCAATGCCATTCTCGGTTTCGCCCAGTTGTTGGAGGCAGGTAAACCTGCGCCTACAAGCACCCAGAAACTAAAGATAGCGCAGATTATCAAAGCAGGCTGGTATTTGCTGGAACTGATTAACGAAATTCTTGATCTCACGTTAATCGAATCTGGCAAAGTATCACTGTCGCGGGAATCGGTGTCGCTTATTGCTGTTGTAGACGAATGCAAAGCCATGATGGAACCGCAAGCGCAACAGCATGACATTAAACTGACCTTTCTCCCATTCGATAACACCTTATTTGTCTATGCCGATCTAACCCGATTAAAGCAGGTTTTGATCAACCTGCTTTCCAATGCGATCAAATACAACCGTGAGCATGGCACGATAGAAGTGCATTGCTCCGTTAATACTCAAGGGCATCTACGAATCAGCATCAATGACAGCGGTGCAGGATTGTCTGCGGAACATCTGACTCAGCTCTTTCAGCCGTTCAATCGTCTCGGGCAAGAGTACGGCAACGAAGAAGGGACCGGTATTGGCCTAGTGGTCACCAAGCAACTGGTTGAATTGATGGGGGGCAGAATCGGCGTTGAAAGTACCGTCGGGATAGGCAGCAAATTCTGGATTGAACTTATCCGAAGCGTTGCACCGCAACTTGCCGCTAAAAATACAATGCCTGAGAAACTTACGCCACAGGCACAGAAAAACACAGCGATGGATACCTTGCTGCTCTACGTGGAAGACCACCCGGCCAACCTGCTGCTGGTCGAGCAAATAATTGAAGGGCATCCACAGGTAAACATGCTGAGCGCAAGCGATGGCAAGCTCGGCATAGCGCTTGCTCGCGCCCATCTCCCGGATGTGATCCTGGTGGACATCCATCTGCCTGGCATCAGCGGTTTCCAAGTGCTGAAAATACTGCGCGAAGACCCGGCAACGGCGCACATTCCCGTCATTGCCCTCAGCGCCAATGCCATGCCCCGCGATATCGAGAAAGGACTGGAGGCGGGATTCTTCCGTTATCTCACCAAACCCATCAAGGTCAATGAATTGATGAGTGCCTTGGACGATGCACTCATCAATTCATTGACCTTGATGAGTGCCATGGACGATGCACTGAAATTTTCGGAAACGCAATCAACTCATACAAATACAGGAGAAAAAACATGATGGTTGATGCAGCCGATAGGGCTACCCAATTAAAATGGAACACTACAGCTAAAGCCGCCGTCTGTGGTGAATCCTTCGACTACGCAGAAGAGCCTTGTCGAACCATGAACGGCTTTAATGTCCTTCGACAAGCTCAGGACGAATGGATATTTAGTATCGTTCCCACGCTTAGGCTTGGGAATGCCGCTTGTGACGCTCCAGCGTCACGCAACGCTAGAGCGTTGCAGGATGAATTCCCATGCTGGAGAGTGGAAACTATAAAAATTGGACGATGACAGAGCCTAAAAAAATATGTCCTGGTGTCTAAACAAATCATCTAGCTTGAGGTATAGTGCAACCACCACCAATGTTATATCGACCTATTGAATATTTGCCTATGGATACGAGTGACTTGCTGCGGCATCAGATAATTAAAAATCTCATGCCACAGCACACTGAAAAAGTTGCGGATACCGCGATTAACTTATGGGAGCAATTGGCGACCCAAATCATTTCTATTGTCGGAAAAGAGGGGTTCAATTCACTTTACGCGAGAAGTGTATTCCTTACCCAAGCAAAGTTTCCCCGGCTTTCGGTCGACCCACGGTCACCGCAGACTGATCACCGATTTACGGAATTAAAAATAAGCTTTGAAGGTCAAGCACCTACGCAAGTCAGAGAAGCAAACGGTTTGCTACTGATTACCTTCACCGACATCCTATCCTCGTTAATTGGCGAGCAGATAACCACCAGTATTTTACGTTCGGCTTGGGGCATTGATACTCCGATGAGAGCCGACAAGGAGTTCAAACATGAGTAACAAGGTAAGCATACGTCGTCTGAAAACGGGCGTACCGGGTCTGGATAACTTATTGGGTGGAGGATTGCCAGAATTCTCATTTAACCTGATTGCGGGTCCCCCGGGAAGCGGAAAAACAACGCTAGCTCACCAGATCATGTTCTCGCTGACAAACTCGAATAATCGGGCACTGTTCTTCACGGTACTCGGGGAACCCGCTTTGAAGATGCTTCGTTATCAACAACAATTTCTGTTTTTTGATCTCAATAAAGTCAATGAATCGATCCGCTTCGTCAACCTATCTGCAGACCTCCTGGAGGGAAATTTTGACTGCATATTGTCGCGCATTGCCGAAGAAGTGAAAGACTATGCGCCCAGCCTTGTATTTGTTGATTCGTTTCGCTCCGTCGTGCAGTCAGCGAAGCAGGAGGAACAGGGGGCGTTCGAGCTGCATCGGTTCGTGCAGCAACTGGGCCTGCAAATGACGAACTGGCAGGCAACAACATTTTTAATCGGTGAATATTTGATACCGGAAGCAGAATCCAGCCCGGTCTTTACAGTGGCAGATGGCATTCTGTGGCTTTCGCAAAATTTGCACCGCAATTCAATGGTGCGCAAGATGCAAGTGGTCAAAATGCGTGGTCAAGCCCAGGCACCCGGTTTGCATACGTTCCGTATTAGTGATGAAGGCATTCAGGTTTTCCAGCGTGCGATTATCGAATCGGGCACACCGGTTGAGTCAGCAATCAAGGTATCCACTGGCGAGGAACGTGTTCCGGTGGGAATACCTGGCCTGGATGAAATGCTGGGCGGCGGCTTGCCAGCTGGATATTCGATACTTTTGGTTGGGCCATCCGGTTGTGGAAAAACCGTATTGGCGACGGAATTTCTTGCCGAAGGTGTGCGTAGAGGCGAAACTGGTGTGATTGCGGCGTTTGAGAAAAGCCCTAGCCAACTGCTGGGTAATAAAAGGCTCTATTCTCTGGTTCAGGCTGGACATATTGGGGTGATCGAGACACGCTCCCTGGATTTGTCGATTGATGAAACCTTGCATGATTTGAAAAAAATGATTAACCGGATGCAGGCAAAGCGTGTCGTCATTGACTCCTTGTCCGGATTTGAACTGGCACTGGCACCCGAATTCAGCGAGGATTTTCGTGGATCGCTGTATAGGATGATTGCCGAGCTAACGGATATGGGGGTGACCATATTGATGACTTCAGAGCTTGAAGACCGCTATACCGATTTACGTTTTAGTCCATTTGGGAGCGCTTTTCTTGCGGACGCCATTATCGTGCAGCGTTATATCGAAATCGCGGGCCAGTTCAAACGCGTTCTCTCGGTCATTAAAGTCCGTGCCAGCCGACACAGCAAGGATATTAGATTATTTGAGATTACCGACGAAGGCACCATTATTGGCGAAACTTTATCCGAGTATGCCGGCATCATGTCTGGTCGGCCCACGGTCAGCCCTTAGCTAGAAAGGCCAGGTGATCAAGAATGGTAATGAACAGCAATGACAATAACGGTGGGTCTGATGGCGGTAACGCAGGTCAACCGGATGCGACTAACCAAAGCAAAGACAAGCGCTTAGCTGTTCGCGGAAACGATATGAGGCTTACAGAAAGTGCTGTCATTGACAATGAGGTGGCCGCGAAAAACCGCAAAAAACGGGTCATTGCACGAGAAGATGCTGCCGACTTGTGTGAAGACACTATTCATTTTCGCGAAGAGGACGCCACCTCGCGTGAGCAGGAAATTTGCAAGACAGAGACAACACAGGCAGAGTCCAACAATCATATACTTATATTGCAGCAAGTAAACGCACGCCTGGTCATCGCTACCATTGAAGCACAAAAACTGGCCGAACAAGTCCAAACGGCTAGAGACCAGATGGAAATCGCCAAGACGGTGGCGGATAAAGCCAACCGCGTCAAGTCGGAGTTCCTTTCCAACATGAGCCATGAACTGCGCACCCCGCTCAATGCCATCCTCGGCTTCGCCCAGTTGCTGGAGGCCGGTACACCGCCGCCAACGGCCACCCAGATGGTAAGGCTACAACAGATTATCAAAGCAGGATGGTATCTGCTGGAACTGATTAACGAAATCCTCGACATCGCGTTGATTGAGTCTGGTAGGCTATCGCTGTCGCGAGAACCGGTGTCGCTAGCCGATGTCTTGCTCGAATGCCAGGCCATGATCGGCTCGCAGGCGCAACAACGTGACATCAAACTGACCTTTCTCCCATTCGACAGCACTTGGTTTGTCTATGCCGATCGAACCCGGGTAAAGCAGGTTTTGGTCAACCTGCTTTCCAATGCGATCAAATACAACTGCGAGCATGGCACGATCGAGGTGAATAGCTCCGCTAATACTCCAGGACTCCTGCGCATCAGCATCAAAGACAGCGGTGCGGGATTGCCTCCGGAACAGCTGGCGCAGTTATTTCAGCCGTTCAATCGTCTCGGGCAAGAGACCGGCGCCGAGGAAGGGACAGGCATCGGCCTGGTGGTAACCAAGCAACTGGTCGAACTGATGGGAGGCACCATCGGCGTGGAAAGCACCGTCGGGGTGGGCAGCGTATTCTGGATCGAACTGATCCGGGACGTTACACCACAACTTGCCGCTGAAAATACAATGTCCGCTGAACTTACGTCGCAAGCACAGGGAAATGCGGCGCTGCATACCCTGCTCTACGTGGAAGACAATCCGGCCAACCTCCTGCTGGTCGAGCAAATAATTGAGAACCACCCACAGATACGCTTGCTGAGCGCACACGATGGCAATCTCGGCATAGCGCTTGCCCGCGCCCATCTCCCGAATGTGATTTTAATGGACATCAATCTGTCCGGTATCAACGGAATCCAAGCACTGAAAATATTGCGCGAAGACCCGGCAACGGCGCACATTCCCGTTATTGCTCTCAGCGCCAATGCCATGCCCCGCGATATCGAGAAGGGACTGGAGGCGGGATTCTTCCGTTATCTCACCAAACCCATCAAGGTCAATGAATTGATGAGTGCCATAGACGATACGCTGAAATTTTCTGAAATGAGATTAATCAACACCAATGAAACCGGACAAATACGATGATTAGCGAACAAGAAATTCTTAGTGCCAGCATTCTGATCGTTGACGATCAGCAATCCAATATACTTCTGCTTGAGGAAATGCTGCGTGGTGTCGGCTATGCTTGTATCGCGTCTACAAGTGATCCTTATACAGCCTGCGAGCTGCATCGCAAAAATCGCTATGACTTGATCTTGCTCGATCTGAAAATGCCCGGCATGGATGGCTTCCAGGTAATGGAAGGCCTTAAGGATATTGAAACGAATGGCTACCTTCCGGTACTCGTGATCACTGCCGAACCAGGCCATAAACTGCGGGCGCTCTCTGCCGGCGCGAAAGATTTTGTCAGCAAGCCGTTTGATTTAGTCGAAGTACAGACGCGCATCCATAACATGCTGGAAGTGCGGCTGTTGAACAGGGAACTCGAGAATCACAACAAGGTTCTGGAACGGACAGTGCTGGAACGGACTGCCGAGCTACGTGAAAGCGAAGCGCGTTTTCGCCGCCTGACTGAGCTGTCGTCCGACTGGCATTGGGAGCAGGACGAAAACGGGCATTTCACCAAGATTTTTGGCCCAGTGTTTGAAATGCTCGGAATCCGTGTCGACGACGAGCTGACCATAACAAGAGATCATCAAGGGGGGAGCTGGAACGAGACCGAGCGAGACCTACTTGAGGAAAACCTGGTCGCCAGACGACCGTTCCTGGATTTTGTCTACACCCGGACTAATCCCGACGGATCGCAGCAATATTTAATGGTGAGTGGGGAGCCGATGTTCGACCCCTCTGGCCGCTTTATCGGCTACCGTGGGATAGGCAAAGACGTGACCGAAACGATGCGCCCCGACGTTGAATCGCCAGCGAATGAGTAGGGCGTTACAATAACTAAATTACGCATCAAGCCAGCTCGTGCAAGATCCGACTGTATTTTTCTTGTTTGCGTGACAGGTATTGCATTACGGGTTGCCACGGACATGCACGGTCGCCAGATAAATCTCACCAATAAAATTGAGCAGCGCCGCAATCAGGCAAAGCATGGCCGCAACAAATAGCGGCGTAGTCAGTTAGCGCCTCCTGCCAATCAAAGATTCCAGAATCAGTCTCGTTTTAGCTTGATCTCTTAAATATTCCAATTCTATATCTTGTACCAAGAGGCGCTAATTGACCACCTCTTTTAATTAATTGTCGACACTCCCGCTGGCGGCAGAGGTTGATGGGGTATTTGGTTGAGTCCCGTTTGTTCAGCCCACACCGCCATATAGGTGAGCGTCGCCTCCCCGATGATGGTTGCGAATGATGCATCGGCAGCATCGCGACCTGTGCCTATACGTACAAAACCCTCAACCGGCGCCATTCGTGTGGCATCAAACAAATACCAACGAGACCCCAGATAAGCTTCAAAAAATCCATGAAAATCCGGAGGCTGCAAAGCCACGGCGTATCCTGAAACATAACGTGCAGGGATACATAACGCCCGGCACAAGGCGATGGCGAGATGCGCATAATCCCGGCATACACCTACACGCTGTATCAATACGTCGCAGGCGCTGGTACTTTCGCTGGTACTGCCTGATTGATAGTCGAGATTGCTGTTTATCCAGTCGCAAATCGCTGTGACACGGGCAAATCCGGGCTGGGCGTTACCAAACATCCGTAAGGCAAAATGGGTCAAACGATCAGACTCGCAATAACGGCTGGGATTAAGGTAGGGTAATACTTCGCTTGGCAATTGGGAGTATCCGGTCTCGACAATCCCTGAAGTATCATAAATTTCAGGACGTAAATCCACATTCGCACGGTATTGGAGTTGCAGATCGCAGGGTTCGACAGTTAGCCGGTACACTTGAATATCTTCCGTGCCCAAACTGCTGGCCTCGTATTTAATATTGGGGGTTAGCTGCAAAGTCTCCTCGCTGATGGTCTGATGCCCAGTTCGTGCCGCCGCCACATTAAACAGAAAGCTCGTGGGATTGGTTACCGAATACGTTAAGTCGCAGCCTATTTGAATTGTTGTCATGATTTTTTAACCCTTAATTGTGGTAAAGAAATGGGTACAAATTGTTTGATAATGACTTGAATAAACATTGTTGGTTACGGAATAGCGCAAAGTTTTAACTGATTAGCAAGATTCTTCAGCCAGCGCCAAAAAGTTCGTCATTCCGGCAGGGAAGCCGGAATCCAGAGCCATGGATGGTTTGTGCCAAATGCCCTGCCGCTTGATTTAGGCACAATGCCAAGTCATACATTCACATCCATGTGACTGGATACCGGCATCCATGCCAGTATGACGGTGCTGGCTGGGGTTCCTTACTAATCA
>NZ_JBKKBJ010000190.1:0-3563 GCF_046714055.1 Methyloglobulus sp.
GAAGTGACTTCGGGAACGGCAAACCATCCCGCCCAAGCACGTCGATAACCATGATTGCACCAGCTGCACAGATGCCCAGCATTCTACCG
This sequence comes from Methyloglobulus sp., assembly GCF_046714055.1. Lineage (GTDB taxonomy): Bacteria > Pseudomonadota > Gammaproteobacteria > Methylococcales > Methylomonadaceae > Methyloglobulus. Next base: position 90 of record NZ_JBKKBJ010000190.1, read on the forward strand.
GTAGTGGCTGTCTGTGACAACCGGATAAGCACGGAACGAATGTCGTATTTGTTTCTACGCTATACCCCATTGGTTTATACTTTGTTCAATCAAAACAACCGATCAGATAAATTTATGAAGAATATACGACGAATCAGGTTTTTTAGAAGACAATCGATGTCGTATATATCACGTTAGGCATGGATTTATTTCAAATGAAAGAGTTATATTACGGCTATTTTGGGACACGTATTTATTTGCCACTATCTGGGTTATCACGGCGTTGGCGGAATTTTTTTAGACATATCAGAGGAAAGTCAGATCGATTTTCTCAAAATATGCTCCTTCCTAGAATTTCGTGGAAGGACTGCACAAAAGTACGCAACATTAAAATCTGGGAGCATGAGAAAGCAAATGGGAATGTACGGCTCAGTGAACTCGGCATCCTATCTGCACTCGCCGCTGATTGTGGAAACGGTACCAATCTGTTTGAAATTGGCACTTTTGATGGACGAACAACGCTTAACTTCGCGATGAGTTCACCAGCACAATGCACGATTTATACACTCGATTTACCAGCAGACCTTGATACCCTATTTTCTCTTTCAGACGGTGAGCGGCACATGGTCGACAAACCTAAGTCAGGTTCTAGATACGAAAAGCACCGAGAGTCTTTTCCTGCCGTCATCGGAAAAATTCATCAGTTGCTTGGTGACTCAGCAGTATTTGACTTCATACCTTATAAAGATTCATGTTCGTTAGTTTTTGTGGATGGTTCTCATAGTTATGACAATGTGATGTCTGACAGCCGAGCTGCCATGAAGATAACAAATAAAGGCGGAGTGGTGATTTGGCACGATTACGGAGTTTGGGAAGATGTTACAAAAGCACTTGACGAACTGGCATCGTGTGAAGGCTACGATCTTCGCAATATCAGCGACACGAGTCTTGTTTACTGGAAAAAAACATGATCACATGGGGCTTGGCAATTTATCATCCTTAGGGACTGTATTTAGCGCGATAGGATGGGTAGAGCAATAGCGAAACCCATCAAATACTTAACATTCAAGCCTAACTCAACACGTAACACGTAAGGCGGTTTTGCGCTAGCAAACCGCCATAAACGAAGAGAATAAAGTTGATTGTTACACGCTTTTCCAGGTTGTTTTTTATGTCTTGGCTGGCTTTAGATTTTGGTTATATATTGGGCATGGCGGTTTGCTAGCGCGAAACCATCCTACACTGTTACGCGGCTTCAAGAGAAAATGTATAGCCAGACAATGAATAGTAAGCAATCCTTACCACCAAAGCCTACAAGAATCTTAGTAATCGCAATGCGATACCTCGGTGATGTGCTTTTGATTACTCCTTTATTACGTTCAATTAGAAGTGCATATCCAGATGTTCAGCTAGATGTTTTAGTGTTTCGTAATACGGCGGCTATGCTTGAGGGAAATCCTGATATTAATAGTGTGATTACCACGCCTAACCGGCCTAAATTCGCAGATTATATACAGTTGCTGCCACGGCTTTTCCGCCACTATGATCTGGCAATGGTTACCCAAACTGGAGACAGGCCGTTTTTATATTCAGTCCTTGCGGCACCCTTTCGCATCGCCGTTGTGCCGCCGAGAAATACCACGGGATGGTGGAAACGTTTTTTTATCCAGTGCTGGACAGAGTTTGATAATATCGATACGCACACAGTTTTACAAAACTTAAAATTAACGGATATGCTGGGGATTGCGCGTAACTACACATTGACGCCACCGCAAGCTAACCCTATCGAACCCTTGGCAAAGCGTTTTGATTTTTTAGCTGGTGATACCGGATATGTAGTGCTGCATATGCATCCCCAATGGGTATATAAGCGCTGGACTAGAGAAAGTTGGATAGAAATCGGTCATTATCTAAATAAATTGGGTTTAAAGCTGATTGTTTCGGGAGGCTCGGCTCAGAAAGAAAAAGATTATGTTGCCGGCATTGCCGCAGAGCTTCCTGGAGATACGGTGAATATAGCCGGACTCGTTTCGCTAGCGCAGCTTGCCTACATCATTGCCCAGGCAAGGTTATTCATAGGGCCCGATACCGGCATTACCCATTTGGCCGCTGCTACAGGCATTCCAGTGATTGCGCTTTTCGGGCCGACTAATCCCGTAAAATGGGGGCCATGGCCTAAAGGGTTTGAGCAAGACATAAACCCCTTTGAAAAAAAAGGCAGTCAGCAGGTAAATAATATCAGCTTGATTCAGGGTGAAGGTGATTGTGTACCTTGTTATTTAGAAGGTTGCGATCGACATCGATTGAGCCGAAGCCATTGTCTTGACACCTTATCCGCCCAAAAGGTAAAGCAAGTCATTGCAGCGACGCTGCATTCCCCGGTAAGCTAGTGAAACCTGACTGACGGAAACAGATAAGTTGTTCGTAATCATTTGGTTATTGATTCCATCACTTCTGCAGGACGGGGTATTCAACCAATGCTGTTAAGTTAAGCGATTTAGTCCCTTCTCCCTTGAGGGAGAAGGTTAGGATGAGGGGGATATAAAATAAGCATTTTTCCTTATTTTATTCTCCTCACCCCGATCCTCTCCAGCAGGAGAGGGGAGGGCTTAACTTAACGGTTTTGGTTGTTTTTTGTAGAAATAAGCCGCAGCAAGTCCGGCAAGAATGACAGCGATTATTAGGTAGCGTTTGTTCATTTGCACAATCCGAAGTGGCAAGTAACGGTGATTATAATGGGTAAGAATTTAATCTTGATTGGGTAATATTACTAATCAGCCAGAATACAGGCGTGGATGACCTTTAATTGGTGTGAAACTGGTTTTAAGTCAAATTTTGTATAATGGCTTGGAAAGGGTAAGATTATCGGGAACTAAGATAATTGTTAAACTTCAAATATATAGAATCATGAGTGAATCCGCATATAAATCTCATCCGATCTGGTCGTTAGTTGCACAAATTTCTGAAGTTACTAAAAATGAAACATTCTACGAACCAGCGGTAGCTGAAAATGAGCAGTACTCGTTCGCTAGGAACAAAATATTTGCTACTACACGGATAATACGAGCGTATCTTGAACAAACACCGGCAGTTCTTGCCAGTATTCATGGTTTGAATCAAATTAATGGTAACTTTCAGGGCGTCGTAAATGAAGTGGCTTCTTTCATTTCCAACAAAAATCCTGCTCATATTGTTAATGCTGCAAATCAGATAGATCAGAGCGTATTGCCTCTGCTCTGGTCATTTCCCCCCCGACTCCACGAACTTGACCATAATGTAATATCTGAGACTGTCGAAAATATTAGGAGCGCCTCGTTAATTACAATCCAAAATCTTAAGCGAGAAGAAACATCTTTAACGGAAAAAATATCGGCATTGCTAATTATATATAGATACTGTATAAGTTTTGGATCATTAACATGCACCGGGAGGTTGCGATGGATTGTCCAAAATGCGGGAAGCAGGCGAGTTGCAAAGACGGCCAAGTGAATGGGC
>NZ_JBKKBJ010000191.1:0-10207 GCF_046714055.1 Methyloglobulus sp.
CCAGAACATAGGCGATTTTCTTAGGCGCGATGGTGGGTGTGAAGAAAATAGGGTGAGTGATTTATCAAAGCCACCGACAAATTGGAGAATTTAAAAAATAAAACTATGCATCATAGAGTTAGCTTAATAGCTTAAGAGATTACTTGGCAAATGACACACCACTACATAAAAATCAAATACTTGTCTTTACAAAATCTGCAAAAGGACTAAAATTCCCTGGCTCTTTAAAAAAATGTTTGATGTCCACCAAATACGGGCCGGCAAGTCTCGATCCACGGGGGCTGCCAAACCAACTGTGTTGCAGACCTCATAGCCGCAAAGGCAGTTGAAACAATGATTCTAGAATGCTCGCTGCAACCCAAATTTTTAATAGTTCTGTATTCATCTTTATAGTTTACTTGTACTTGAACTACAGGTGCGTTACATCAGTTGCTAACTGAGAAATCAGCTTACCTCTACCATTCTCCCACTTCCTTGCACACTTAAATTGATGACAGTATCCGGTTCGGGCAAAAAACCTTTGCCCTTTTCAGGCCATTCAATAAAACAGATGCTGTCTTGATTGAAATAGTCGTTGATTCCTATCCATTCCAACTCTTCTGGATCGGTAATCCTATATAAATCAAAATGAACTATTTTTTTTTTGGCCACTGTGTATTCTTCCACTAAGTTATAGGTGGGGCTTTTGACGGTTCCTGTGTATCCTGCGGCACGTAGATAACCCCTTACCAAGGTTGTTTTGCCTGCCCCTAACTCACCATATAAATAAATCACGCACTTTGAGGGTAGGGAATGATAAATTTCGGCTCCGAATTGCTCGGTTTCCTCAGTGTTATGTAAATATTTTTGCATCAATTGACCAACTGTCTGAGAAAAGGCATTAAATCACTGGCCAGCAAACCTCTTTCACCCGTTTGCCCAACAGCAAGGTCAGCCGCCATGCCATGCAGATAAACTCCTTGTTGTGCCGCATCTTTTAAGGAAAAGCCCTGCGCTGCCAATCCTGCTATAACCCCAGCAAGCACATCCCCCATGCCGCCCGATGCCATTCCTGGGTTTCCCGTTGTGGAAACAGTAACATCATCGTTCCCTGCGATCAGCGTTCCCGATCCTTTAAGGACAGCAATACCGTCATATTTAGCCTGAATCGCAGCGACGGCAGCATAGCGGTCTTGCTGTACATCAGCGGTGGCGCAGCGCAATAACCTCGCCGCTTCGCCGGGATGCGGCGTTAACACCCAATCAGGATGTTTTTCAGGGACATGCGCCAAAAGATTCAGCCCGTCAGCATCGATGACTAACATTTTGGATGACTTTATCGCAGCGATGAACAATACTGTTGCCCACTTGCTTTGCCCTAATCCAGGCCCTATGACAATGACATCGGCCTTATCCAGCAACGGCGAGAGTTGCCCGGCATTATCCACGCCATGGCACATCAATTCCGGTCTATTCAGGTTCAATAGCGCCGCGTGTTCAGGGTGGGTTGCCACGCTCACTAATCCTGCGCCTACTCGCAATGCCGCTTCGCCAGCCATTCTGGCAGCGCCCGAATAGCCACGGTCTCCACCGACTATCAACACATGTCCGTGGTCACCTTTATGGGCGCAACGGCTACGAGGAGGAAATATTTTTTTGACGACTCGATGAGTGTTCGTTGCGACTTTTTCGAAAATTTCTTTGGGCACAGCCAAGGACGAATAAAGAATTTCGCCGCAATAATCAGCCGCCAATCCGGTATACAAGCCTTGTTTCAAGCCGATAAAGGTAACGGTACATGTTGCTTTTACAGCACAAGCCATGACACTGCCGGTATCAGCATTTAACCCAGACGGCACATCAACGGCGATGACATGAGACCGGCATTTATTAATATTGTGAATCGCTTGCGCATAAATTCCGGTGACCGATTTGTTCAACCCTGTCCCTAACAAAGCATCAATGACCACATCCGCATAGATGGCCTGGTCAACCTGAAACGGTGTGATTGTCCCATTGGCGTTAATGTAATCCTGATAAGCGATGAGCGCATTATCCTTTAAATTTTCAGGGTCGGAAAGCGCATAAACAGTGACTTTCAAGCCTATTACTTGTGCCAGTCCGGCTATAATATAGCCATCGCCGGCATTATTGCCTGAACCGCAAAAAACACTGATGGATTTAGCATTAGGCCACTTGATTCGCAGATGCCTAAATACGGCATTTCCGGCCCGGCTCATGAGTTCAATCCCCGGAATACCGTATTCTTTGATTACAATATGGTCTAATTCCCTGACTTGATCGGCGCGATATAACTCTGTTGGTAGCTTCTGCATGGTATCGTTAGTGATCTTTTAGTTTTTATTTTAGGTAATCCGCAAATGGCCCTAAACAACACTGAAAACATGGCAAGTCTCGCCGCGCAAATCAAGGAATGGGGGCAAGCGCTGGGCTTTCAGCAGGTTGGCATTACGGACACCGATTTATCCAAAGCCGAAACCCATCTTGACAACTGGCTAGCCAACAACTTCCACGGCTCCATGGATTATATGCAACGTCATGGTCATAAGCGTAGCAGACCCGCCCTATTACATCCAGGAACTAGCCGTGTTATTTCTGTGCGTATGGATTACTTGCCAGAACCCGATAGCGCGATGAATCAGGCACTTGAGAATCCCTTCTCTGCTTATGTTTCGCGTTATGCGTTAGGCCGCGATTATCACAAGCTGATGCGGACTCGTTTACAGAAATTAGCCGACCGTATTCATGGGCAAATAGGCCCGTTTGGTTACCGCGCTTTCGTCGATAGCGCCCCGGTACTGGAAAAAGCCTTGGCAGAAAAGGCGGGGTTAGGCTGGATAGGCAAACATTCCAACCTGATTAACCGTAAAGCAGGATCGTGGTTTTTTCTTGGCGAAATTTTTACCGACTTGCCGTTACCTGTCGATAAGTCCGCCACAGAACATTGCGGGGCATGCCGCGCCTGCCTGGATGTTTGTCCAACTCAAGCCATAGTTGCGCCTTATCAGGTCGATGCGCGTCGTTGCGTATCGTATCTGACCATTGAACTACACGGCCCGATTCCTGAACCGTTAAGGCCTTTGATCGGCAACCGGATCTATGGTTGTGATGACTGCCAGATCATTTGTCCCTGGAACCGTTTTGCCAAACTGACCAGTGAAAAGGATTTTAACCCCAGGCACCGGTTGAATACCCAGGAATTACTGGACGTATTTGCTTGGAGTGAACAAGAATTTTTGACCAGAACTGAAGGTTCGGCCATCCGTCGTATCGGTCATGAACGCTGGCTCAGGAATATCGCCGTGGCATTAGGCAATGCGCCAAAATCCGAAGTTATTGTCGAGGCACTAAAAACAAGACTCCTGCACCCGTCTGAACTGGTGCAGGAGCATGTCAAATGGGCGTTGGATCGACAATTTGGGGGTATTTAACCAAAGAATGGTTTTTACCCAGCTACCTCTATAAGCCTTGGCACTGTTGGCTTACAGCCGAAATATCGATTTTGAAATCAGCAATGATTTTATTGATATCCTATTGAATATTAATAACATGTCCTCTGTTGTAAAATTCATACTTGTCAATGAAGCTGATATGCTGCCATGCGACCAGGGAAAACTGGGCTATTGTTCTCGCCATTTCCGGGTCAACTGACAGAAAGTGCTGATTTAGTATCGATAATAATGTCGCGTTATAAGAGATAACCGCGTTGGCGGTGAGCCGGATGGCTTCGGCATTGATGTCAAGTTCAATTTCCGTCCTACCAATCAGCATCCTGCCACCGCTGACTTTGGCGATGGTGGAGCTTAACTGGTGGTACGATTCGCCACGGTTCAATGAGCCTTGCACCACTTTTCGGACTTCTTTGCTATTAATATAACCGATCATAATGATTTCATAGAAGGCGATCAGTGCTTTTAAGGTCGGATTGGTCTTTTTATAAGAGGACACAAACTGACAATCTGGCTTTGTGTCGCCTTTCAAGATAGCGGTTGCGCCACACGTTCAAGGTCTGGTTGCTTACATTTAGGGTTGCCATAATGGCCTTCGCCGGACAACCATCGGCGGTCATCAATACCATTCTCGCAGGTAACGTATGTTTATCTCCAACAGCCCGGCTCTTTACCCATCTGCCCAACATTGACCGATCCCCTTCATTCAGCGCAATTTCCATCGGCGTTCCTATAAAAGCCAATGTTATCAACCTATAATATATTAACAATTCCATCTGTTTAACATCGTTTAAAAATAAGTGAAGTGTTAATGCCACCAAACGCAAAATTATTGCTCATGAGATAGTCGCATTCCAGCAGACGAATGGCATGTCTAATATAGTCGAGCTCGGCACACTTAGGGTCTACATTATCCAAATTAGCGGTTGGGTGAAACCAGCCTTCATTCATCATCTGTATCCCAGCCCAAGCCTCAATCGAACCACAGGCTCCCAAGGTATGTCCGGTATAGCTTTTCATTGCGCTAATGGGTGTTTTATGCCCCAGGACTGCTGCTGTCGCATGGCTTTCGGCAATATCCCCTAATTCAGTTGCTGTGCCATGGGCGCTGACATAGCCGATTGCCTTGACACCCAGCCCTGCATCCTGAAGCGCTAATTTCATGGCGATTTGCATACTATCGCAATCCGGTTTGGTGACATGCAAGCCATTGGAATTGGTGCCAAATCCTACGACTTCGGCATAAATGGGCACACCACGGCTCAGTGCATATTCCCTCTCTTCCAGGATAAATGTCGCGCCACCCTCGCCTATGACCAGGCCGTCACGATCCTTGTCGAATGGCCTGGGAGTTTTATGTGGCTCATCATTACGCAACGATGTGGCAAATAGCGTGTCAAAAATAGCCGGTTGCGATGGCGACAATTCATCGCTGCCACCGGCTATCATGACTGTTTGTATGCCTTGTTTGACGGTTTCATAGGCGTAACCTATCGCTTGGCTACTGGAGGTACAGGCACTGGAAGTGGGGATTATCCGTCCGGTGATGCCAAAATGTAGCCCGATATTGACAGGGCAGGTATGTCCCATCATGCGGATATACGAGGTGGCATCCAAACTGCCCTTATCACAGTTCAGCAACATTTTTGTGAAATCTATCAGCCCGTCAAAGCTACCGGAAGAACTGCCATAAGCAATGCCTACCCGGCCACTTTTCAACACCGGGTCTGCTAGCAATCCGGCCTCTTGTAAGGCCAGTTCAGTGGCGTACGTTCCCAACAGGGCAACCCGACCCATACCGCGCACCTGCTTGCGGGAATAATGTTCCGGCCTTGAAAAGTCTGCGGGGGCTGCTAACTGGGTGTTGAGGCCTTTATATTTGGCCCAGTCATTCATTTTCCGAATGCCTGTAAGTTGGGCTTTTAGTTTTTCAGAAACGCAAGGCCAATTATTTCCTAATGGTGTAATCGCGCCCATTCCGGTAATGACCACACGCCTCATCAGCAGAGCCCTCCATTAACTGAAATGACCTGACGGGTAATGTATGCGGCATCTTCAGACATTAAAAACGCGATGACGGCGGCGACTTCTTTGGCTGTCCCTGCCCGTCTTAGCGGAATCAATTTTTTAATCTCTTCCAGTGGCGCACCTTCTGGCATGTCGGTATCAATCAAGCCCGGCGCCACACAATTCACGGTAATATTCCGTTTGGCCAATTCCAGCGCCAATGCTTTGGTGGCGCCGATTATCCCCGCCTTGGCGGCACTGTAATTGACTTGTCCCCAGTTACCGATCAGGCCGGAAACTGAAGATAAGGTGACTATGCGGCCTGGCTTTCGCCGTTGAATCATGGGCATAACCAGGGGTTTCAATACATTGTAGAAGCCGTCCAGATTGGTATGCACCACAGTGTCCCAATCTGCATCTGTCAAGGCTGGGAAAGCATTGTCTGCGGTCATCCCGGCATTGCATACCACGCCGTAGTAAGTCCCGTGCCGTTCAATATCCTGCGTCAGTTGCTCGGCGCATTGCTGCCGGTCAGAGAGGTCAAACTGCAATACGCGGGATGTTTGTCCCATGGCTTTAATGGCTTCTGCCACCGCTTCTGCTTCAGCCCGGCGGCTATGGCAATGTACGGCCACATCAAAGCCTTTGCCTGCCAAATACAAGGCTATTGCCTTGCCGATACCACGGCTGGAGCCGGTCACTAAAATTGTTTCACCCATCTTGCAGCATCCAATCGTCTATTCGGTAAGCACTCGGTTTTGCGCCGAGTCGGGCAGATAAACATTCAATTTTGCTTCGACCAACACGCCAGGCGCGGTAATTTTGCAGTCAAACACACCAAGGCCTTGTTCCTGTATAATTTTTTTGACAGTCACTGTCAGTACCGATCCCGTCAGGAAACTATCCACGTTGCTCGTATAGGCACGAGTCCCCAACAAAAAACCCAGATAGGTTGGTCGCTGTGCTATTTTATCCATCATATTGCCGTGCGCCGCTATGGTTTGGGCCATGTATTCAATACCGACCAAAGCGGGCACTGCCTTATCGTCGCCAAATAGCCCATTATCGCGTACAGTCACTTCAGAAACCATGGACTGGCCGTCGAATTTAATGATTTTATCCAATAGCATCATAGATCCTTCATGGGCCAATAATTCATTAACCGCAAACTCGTTCATGCCCGTGCCACGACAATGGAGATATTATTGCCGCCAAAAGCAAAGGAGTTGCTTTGGCAGGCATTGATTTTACGCCCTAAATACTGCCCTGGCCTGACGTAATTTAGCTTAGGCAGGCCTGGATCCAATTCGTCGCCATTAATATTGGGGGGTAACTCGCCGGATGGATCATCCTCGTTAAGTAACAGCCAACATATCCCCAGTTCCATCGCGGCGGCGGCGCCTAAGGCATGTCCAGTCATTCCTTTGGTGGAACTGACTGCCTGTTCGTCTGAAAAAACTTCAAATACACTTCGGCTTTCCATTGCATCATTCAGTGGGGTGGCAGTGCCATGCATATTAATATAGTCAATAGCGTTCGCTGCTTTCCCGGCTTCTTGCAAAGCCACAGACATGGCTTTCATTACGGTTTTGCCATCAGGCGCTGGGGCGGAAAAATGGTGGGCATCGCTGCTGGCACCGATGCCGGATAATTGCACCGAGCCAGGCTCCTTGCTCATAACAAACAAGGCTGCGGCCTCTGCTATATTGATGCCATCCCTATGCAGGCCAAAAGGCCTGCATAAACCCGCCGAAACGGACTCCAACGCAGCAAATCCTTGCACGGTAAAGCGGCACAGGCTATCTGCACCGCCGACAATCACCGCATCACACAAATCCAGTGCGATCAACCGTCTAGCGGACGCAAAAGCCCTGCCACTGGATGAACAGGCGGTGGAAATGGCATAAGCAGGCCCTTTAAGGCCTAAATGCTTCGCCAGAAAATCGGCCCCCCCGGCTAATTGTTGTTGTTTGTAATGGAACGACCCAGGTTTTTTGCCGGTTTGGGCGACCGCAGCCCAGGCCAATTCCGTACTGTTAAGCCCAGACGTGCTGGTACCAATAACCACGCCAACCCGGTCTGCCCCAAACCGCCGGATCACATCATTTACAGTTCCCTTGATCTGATCTAGCGCAGCCAGTAACAGTTGGTTATTCCGGCAATCATATACGCTGTGGATTTTATCGATCAGCGGCAGTTTCGCCCGAACCTCCCCCACATAAACGGGATTTCCAGTAACCAGGCGTTCAGTTAGTGCCAAACCCGTCCGGTCGCCCGATAAAACCCGTTTGAGCATTTCTGCTTTGGAATCGCCAACAGCCGACACCATGCCAAGATCATTCAGGTAGAACTTCATCCATCATACCGTCGTGCGGCATAACTCCACCAAGGTGTCCAATCGGGGTTGTGAATTTTTGACATAAGGGTTGCTTTCATCCCAAACATAACCCGCTAGAATGGAACAGATCATGGCTTTGATATTGGGTTGTTGCTGGTCATAAAAAATCACATCTTGTAATCCGCCTTTGTACCATGCCGTTACATAAGTTCGAAAAGTGTCCACTCCTTTTTGCAAAGGCTCGGCAAAATCACGTTGCCAATCCACCGGCTGGTCGTTAAACTGCCGATCCAGCACGTCGGCAGCCAAGCTGGCCGATTTCATCGCAATGGTGACACCCGAAGAAAACACAGGATCTAAAAATTCGCCAGCATTCCCCAATAAAGCATAACCTTTGCCAAACAACGCGCTCACATTGGCGCTATAGCCTTTAATGCTATTGATGGGCGTGTCGAATATTGCATTTGGCAACAATGCCGATAACGTGGGCTCTTGCGCCACTAAGGCATGGAAAGCCTGCTGATTACCCTCAAAGGCGTTGAAAACATCAGGTTCACCTACGATACCTAAACTGCAACGGCCATTGCTAAACGGGATCAACCAATACCAAACATCCGTTATGTCGGGATGCACGATAATACGGATTTGATTCCGGTCATAGCGCCCGCAGCTAATCCTGTCTTCGATATGGGTAAATAAAGCTTGCCTAACGGGGAAATTTGAGGGGCTTTCCAAATTTAACAAGCGCGGCAACACCCGTCCAAAGCCGCTGGCATCCAAGACAAAATCCGCTTCTACTTGATACGTTACCGCCTGCTCGTCGGCCACGGTCAACATCGGCTGGTCACCGGAAAAATCCGCCCCCAACACCTGATGCTGCCAGTAAATAACGCAGCCCTGGCGTTGGGCCTCGGTAGCCAGCAATGCATCAAAGCGGGCACGTTGGACTTGATACGTGGAATTAAACCCTGGGCTAAACTTGTCGGAAAAATAGAATTCTGAATGTTTATCGTTGTGTAGAAAATCAGCGCCTGTTTTTAACTGGAATCCGGCATCACGAACGGCCTGTAACATGCCCGCTTGCTCAATGAACTCCATGCATTGCGGCAGCAAACTCTCACCAATGCTAAAGCGTGGAAATTTCTCCCGTTCCAAAATAACGGCCTGATAACCTTTTTTCTGCAATAAAGCACCTGCAATACTGCCCGATGGCCCAGCTCCGATAATAATAACTTTTTTTTGCCCAACCATTGTTTGTGTCACTTATCTGTATTCCGTGGGTTTATAAATACGTTGTTTTCAATCTGTATGCTGAAAATGGGAGCTTATTCTGAAAATAGCATGAGTATACCACTTAGGAACAGCTACTCAATTTGAAAAACCGGATTGGTTGATTGGTTGATGACTGGGCAAAATGAATTGACTCAGTTTTTCATTAAGCTCTCACTAACCATGTGCTACAATTATAAGTCATGAAGCACATAAAGGTTAAACCATGCAACATCTCAATATTAGAGAAATGCGTAATATTTTAGGCAAGCTTGATCAATTGGTTGAAGAGCAACAAGAACTGATTATTACCCGCAATAAACAGGAAATTGCACGGGTTTTGCCGATGCAGCCCAAGAAAAAACGCCCGACTCATGCCCAGTTACGGCAGTCAACCCAAAATAGTTCTGTTTCTGCAACTGAGTTAATTCGGCTGGATCGTGATGAGCGATAACCCTGCGGTTTATCTGGATACCAGTGCCTTGGCAAAATGGTATCTGGCAGAAACCAATTCGGAGCAGGTCAGTGATTATATTATCAGTTTAGACAGCGCAGTTATCAGTACGCTGACTAAAACCGAAATGCGCTGTTTGTTAGCCAGGCGCAAGCGTATGTTGGAATTCGGTGCAGATTTGGAAGGGCAAATTTATGCAACTTTCTTGGATGATATAGCCCAAGGGCACCTCACTTTGCTGAAAGTGGAAGATAAACACTTGGAAAGCGCGGCTAATCTGATTTCCATTTTACCGGAACATGCCTTACGGACACTGGATGCGTTGCATTTAGCAATTGCCCAGCATCACGGATTAGAACTTATAGCAACTGCCGATAAATTATTTGCCGCTGCTGCTGAGGCATTAGGGTTCAGAGTTGGCTTGTTTTAACTTGTATGGGTAGAGCATCGCCAAATCCATCATAAACAAAGGGCATTCTATGGATATTGATTAGCGGAAACGGTGGGCAAAAAAGCTTGGCCACCCTAAATGACCTTAATATCTGCTGCAATCCTTTTAACCTTGCCGCTGGCAGTGCAGCTAATCTGCGTCACTATTTGCAAGCGCAGCGGCACTTTGTAGGTGGACAGCCGTTGCCGACAAAATTGTAACACGGCTTTCTCATCCCATTTTGCTTGTTGTCTCAGCAC
>NZ_JBKKBJ010000192.1:0-25260 GCF_046714055.1 Methyloglobulus sp.
TTGTCGTCGCCAATATCTGGGATTTTACGATTGGGTCTGCCTGCGCGGATGGCGAATGCAACACAGAAGAGCGGTGACAAACGATGGAACCCCCCATTTGCCCGGCTTGTGGATGCTCGTTAGTCAGATTAGGCATCACTAAGAAAAACGCTGTTCAACATAACTATGCAGGGAAGCAATACTGGTTCTGTTGTAAGGGGTGCCTGGAGTTATTCATAACCAACCCTGAATCATGCCTGGCCGAAACAGCCGGTTTGACAGTGTGTCCTGTTTGTTTAGCCGAAAAATCGGTTAATGCCACAGTGACAATGGATTTTAATGGCAAACCGGTTGGGCTTTGTCGCTGCCCTCATTGCCTGGAACTGTTTAATAAAAATCCACACTATTTCATTGCGCGTTTAGCCTGGCAAACAAACTATGCCGGTGTTTTGGGTGAAGGAATTGGTTGTTGTAGTCAATGAATCGAAACAAAGGAGGGTCAATGAAAACAAGTTTAAATAACACGGCTCACTTATCCGAGTGCGAGAGCAAGTCTTGTGCAACTTCTTTAACACAACAAGATTCCGATCTACCCCTTTCACCGGGAAGGCGTTTAACCGGTTGGTGTTTTGCGTCTTTAGCCTTACTCGCCTGTCCTTGCCATATTGCTTTTTGGGTCATGCTGTTTTCCGGGACAGCATTGGGCAGTTTCTTTTCCGAACAGACGGTAACTGCTGTCATGGGTTTTTCGGTGATATTCCTGGTTTTGTTAACCGCAACACTGTTGGCATTTAATAAAATTAAACTGTAGAGACGCGCACATCGCGTCTCTACAGCTTGATGCCGACATGGATTAAGCCTAAGTGTCCAGAAAGTTAACCAATATCCCAACCAACATGGTGATGGGTTTCCTTGGTGCCGGTAAAACCACAGCTATTCTTAATCTGCTTAAACAAAAACTGGCTGACGAAAAATGGGCGGTATTGGTCAATGAGTTTGGACAGGTCGGCATTGACGGTGCCATCTTCGCGGCTTCGGGCGCGATAGTCAGGGAAGTGCCGGGTAGGTGTCTATGTTGTGCGGTGGGGTTGCCTTTTCAGGTTGCCGTTAATCGCTTGTTAACGGAAGTCAAACCGGATCGTTTGCTCATTGAACCAACAGGCTTAGGCCACCCAAAGCGGGTACTGGATAGGCTCGCCGGAGGGTATTTTCAGGCCGTGCTGGATGTGCGTACCACTATCTGCCTGGTTGACCCGAGAAAATTAAGCGACAGCCGCTACACGTCGCATGAAAACTTTGTCGATCAAATCGCCTTATCCGACTGGTTTTTGCTCCTGCAAAACCAGCATACATCACATCCATGTGAATAATGTGCTGGTCGCTAATAAAATGGATTTGGCCGACAAAGCAGCGACTAAGCTGTTTGAGCGTTGGGCTGACGGAAGCCGCCCACGTAAAGCGGTAATTGCTCAAACCATTCAAGGACAACTGGATGTTGCCTGGCTGGATTTGACCAGAAACCCGGAAAGGCAAGCCTCTTTTCCTAATGCCCATCAAGATCGATTAATTCAAACAGATGAAGCCGCGCTAACGAATAAGGAACAACTTAAGTCAAATACAGCGGATGGTTACCAGAGTTATGGTGCTGCCGGAACACAGTTGCTTTGATTATGAGCATTTACAGGGATTATTAAGTCAACTGGAAGCGGAAAGAATAAAAGCGGTTTTTGCGACCAACAAAGGCTGGTTTATTTTTAATGCGGTTGATGGGGTAATGACTATCGTGCCCCGTGCAAACCTTCAGCAAACAGTCGGATTGAAATAGTTGCCACACAAAATAATGGGCAGGCTATTTCGGGGGGTTAAATCAATGTGTTGTCAACAGATGTTCGGACTCGAATTAAGAACCTCTTTCTATCAGGAATCACTACGCCAGACGGAATTTGTAACGCCTCCATCCGCCCCGTTTTAAATGGGCGCAATAAATACGCAGATATTTTTAATATTTCTGATCATTTACAGCGTGTTGCAATATTAGCCGTTTTTTTAAAATTTCTGCTTGACTCTGTTCTGGGGTACGGCATTTATGATTTCAACCGAGCTTTGGCTTTTTTCATATTGATCAGTCGATTATTTTCCTCTCCAGGAAAAATAATCGACCTTTTTAATCAACAACAAGCATGTTTATATCTCTTTTATAGTCTTACTGGGCATGTTTAGCCTTGATTCAACCAGGGTTAAATTTTGATCAACAATTGTTTGTTGTTCATAACATTATTAGGGTGAATAAAATGATGACAGATTTTTTGTTCTTTGTGTTTACTAAAATCTTACGTATTGACCTGAAAGACGCGCACGACATACCTTGGGGCACGCAATTATTCTTCTACCCGGTTATTGGCCTTCTCATTAGCTATGTCGTACTTAAATTCATGGGCTTTCGTTTTAATCTTTTTGAAGAAGATTTTGGGCTTTATGATGAAGGAGAAAAAGAAGAAAAAAGGAAACAACTGGAATCTACCCCAGATGAAAAGCCGGACTAGCTGGGCATTCAAATACCCCCGCTAGTCCAGGTAGGCTTTTACCGTTATCTCGCAATTTTGTCGATAAACGGCAACGTGTTTGTCGTTGGTGACGAGAGTTAAAAAGTTTCAGGATGGGTTGTCAGCGTTTCCCTATACAGCACCCCTGACAAACAACAAACCGCCTGCGTCACTGGTTATCCCTAAATGTTCACTATCGGCGCTTGCTAAGTGATAATCTCCTTCTTGCAATAGAATATCGCCCAGAAAAATATCTCCGCTCAGCATCATGCACTCTTCATCTAAAGGATGAAAATGGCCTTCAATTTCAGTGCCTGGTTCGATGCGGAAAAATCGTGAAGCAACGATGCCATCCGTCCACAGGTCTTTTTGAAAAAGCCCCAGTTGGACTTCAACCCACCCACCTGGGTTGTTTTTAATTGATTGGCTGTTTTTATGATTTTTAGGTACCAACCCACCCAAAACTTCTTTGAACATTGATAATGGCTGCCCGATTGAACTGCCGCGAAGATAAGCTACCGCGCCCTGTTTTGACTGGATCCGCCCATGACGGCTACCTGCGGGCGATACATGATAATCAAACTGATTTAATTCCATATCATCGACTTGTAAGCTGCCTGATAACACAATTCCTTCTTCAAGATAGTTATGCCGGTGCAAAGGTAATGCTGCACCTGGAGCAAATTCAATAAGCACAGAATTGCCCTGATGGCCCTGCCATAAGGGCTTGTAGCGAATACCCGAAACCAGGTGCTGCCACAGTCCTTCCCTGGAACGGATCGTCCGTAATCCGGCATGTTTGGCAATGCTGATTTGAATGCGGTTCTCCAGTCTTTTTTCGAGCGAATCAAGTATTGTTTGAGAAGGCGGTATTGTTTGTAACTGCCCTGAAATCATTTCAAATATTTTCGCTTGTTCCATGACTTCAATATCGCTCATCGCCTGTTCGGTAAGCTCTTGAGGTTGTTTGTTCATTGTCTTATCACGGTTGTAGGTATGGTGGTTGTGAGCGTTTCTCGTAAATGAATAACCGCTCTTCGCAAATGTGATTTCACTGTTCCTAACGGCAATTCGGCTTGATCCGCAATTTCTTCATGGCTTAGCCCCCTGAAAAATGATAAGGCAATGAGCTGGCGAGGCAATGGCTCCAGGCTTTTCAATGCGTTGTATAACAATTGGTTTTGTTCTATTGCCGACAACAAATCAGGTAGATCGTCGTGGTTTTCAACATTAATGTGCGTGTCCGTTTCAAATCCTGTCTGGCTTTCGAACGGTGGAATGCTGCGCCTGGCATCTAAAGCCCTGCTCCTGGCAATTGTCAGTATCCAAGCCTTTGCCGTTCCTCGAGAGGGATCGAAGCGTGGGGCTTGTCGCCAAATTTGAAAGAAAGTATCTTCCGTAACCTCCTCCGCAAGCTGAACGCTACCCGTTATCCTCAAGGCTATGCTATGGACATGCGTCGACATCTTTTTAAACAAGGTGGTAAACGCCGACTGGTCTTGCTTCAAAATGCGGCAAATCATATTCTGCAGTTCCTGTTCATCCGTATTGCCACAGGGCTTCGTTATATCGGCGATCCCCTCGTTTTCTATGCCTTGATCCAACCCAAAATCTTCCACAGCAGAAGATAAAACCTCCAGTCCTTCGACAGTTTTGTTATCGACCTGAGTAGCTTTCATGTGCTCAATACCTAATTTACGTTTCAGAAGGAGAAATGGATGCAGAACTTATGAAAAAGTGTATATGAAATAGTTTAGCAAAAATTAGTTATTTCAAGAATGGTAATAAACATGGTTTTAGAAGTGTCCTGTTTAATTAGACCATTGCAGTATTTTGTGACGGGGCTTCCCTGAATATCGACAATTTGCTGGGTGTTGCATTTATGGGTTGTATTCACGAAACTCTTTATTAAGGTCGCCGAAGCAAAAGAAACTGGGATTTATTTAGGATTAATTAGCGAATTTCTATAAAATCTACGTTTTATCTTAAATATGTACACTAAAAAGTCTAAATGGACCTAAAATTTCTCGATTTTGAACAACCCATCGCCGAATTAGAAGCCAAAATCAGGGAGCTTCGTAATGTCGAATCCGACAATAACATTAATATCTCAGATGCCTTAAAGCAACTTGAGGACAGGTGTGAAGCCCTCACTGGGTCGATCTTCTCGAATCTTTCCGATTGGCAGATTTCCCAGTTATCAAGGCATCCAGGGCGGCCTTATACGCTGGATTATATTGAACATATCTTTACTGATTTCCATGAGCTGCATGGTGACCGCACTTATGCAGATGATCCTGCGATTGTCTGTGGAATGGCTAGGTTGGACGGTCAGCCTGTTATGGTCATCGGGCACCAGAAAGGACGCGACACCAAACAGAAAATCTACCGTAATTTCGGGATGCCCCGGCCCGAAGGTTACCGCAAGGCACTGCGAGTGATGAAAATGGCTGAGCGTTTTAGATTACCTATCATCTGTTTGATCGACACGCCCGGCGCTTATCCGGGCATAGGCGCAGAGGAACGCGGCCAGAGCGAGGCCATCGCCAGGAATTTATTTGAAATGGCACGGTTGAAAACCCCCATCGTCTGTACCGTAACAGGGGAAGGCGGCTCCGGCGGCGCTTTGGCGATTGGTGTGGGTGACCGCCTGATTATGCTGGAATACAGCACCTATTCGGTTATTTCTCCCGAAGGCTGCGCTTCCATACTCTGGAAAAGTGCCGATAAATCGCAGTTGGCGGCTGAAGCGATGGGCATTACCTCAGACCGTATCCGTGAATTAGGCTTATTGGATGAGGTGGTGAGGGAGCCTTTGGGCGGGGCGCACCGGAATTGCCAATTGATCGCTGCAAATTTGAAAGATGCCTTGATTCGCCACTTAACCTATCTGCAACAGCAAACCATTGATGATCTGTTGGCAACGCGTTACCAGCGGTTGATGGGCTTTGGTGCTTTTGTTGAAGAAGTTGTTAAGTAGTTCCGTAGCCCGGATGAAGTTTACGAAATCCGGGGTTTCGTGGCTTTGATATTCCCGCATTCCGCAAGACTCCATGGGCTACTTGCTACTTGCTAAGTTTCAAAACAAATGAGTTATCCTTTCGAAGACAATCCTTTAAACGAATACCTTTTATCTCTTAGGCTGCTTGATTGTCAAGAGTATGAAGCAAGGCAAGAGTTAGCAAAAACTGACATTCAGCCTATTGAAAGAGCTAAATGGGGGAAAAAATTAAGTACCATACAAAATGATATTAAAAATTTAATTAAAGCCAATGAGCTTCAATCTCGTACATTCGATGTATTTCTAGGAGAGAAGGAATTGGCACTGGAACAATTTGAAAAGGAATTTCCCGAACCAAAGAAGCCTAATGCTAACTGTTGCCATGAAAATACTGTAATACGGCTTAGAGACAATGGAGATAAAAAACCACTCGTAGTATCTCAATGCCTGAGTTGTGGTGCATGCAAACAGAGCCATAAAAGAAATGAAACGAAAAATTGGGAAAGTTTGCCACCATTTGATGAAGCTTTATTTAAAAATAGATATAGCCAAAATGATCATTGCTGGTATCAAAAACGAAGAGAAATATATTGGGAAATTTATGGGACAGAAGGTATATATCCTCAATTCAATTCTAGCTCTTTTAGTGAAGAATTTAAGGCTATTGACCTGCCTCCAAAATATTCAGAAGAGTGCAAACACTCCAATACTGATACACAGATTACACTTAGAGTCTATGCTAAACGGAAATCTCCAGCCGTTGTTTTGCAATGCAAAGTTTGTGGGAAGCACTTAAAAGATATACCAAAAAAAGAAGTGCCAGATATTAAAAGGCTTCCTCTTTTTAATGAGAGTATCGTAATTGAGTATAAAGCGGAACAATCTAAATAGTACGATGAGCATAAGAAATGGAGTGCCAGGTTCAATGACGCACTAAAAAATGCCGAAGAAAAATTTTATAACGATAACAGAGAAGAGATTGATAATATTCGTCTACATAGGGAAAGCAAAACAACATTCGGCACTTATTACGATACACCTGAATGGACACGAACGAGGGATCGTATACTTTTAAGAGATGAAAATATTTGTCAGTGTTGCGGTTCTGGTGCGGAACATGTTCATCATATTGTTTATGAAAAGCTTGGTAGAGAAAACGATCTAGATTTAATTTCTTTATGTAATATTTGCCATAATGAGGTTCATCGCCATCAGGATTTATTTTCATATCGTTATCGTTTAACGCCAGATGAAATTCGCTGGAGTTTATAACTCTTGATGCGTTTCAAAATAATTTTTCAGCCGTTTAGCTTTCATGTGTTGGGTTACGGCGCACGGAAAATCTTGTAATATATCGAGGTGATTGATTTTGTGCGCCTAACCCAACCTACACTGCTTTCCGTGTTGTTGCCCCATTGATTATGCGGCACAGCGGCAATGGCTCATGGCGTGAGCATCAATGCTGAAATGTCGGCATTGGGAGGATAACTCCGTCCAATGGGCGGAAAACACTGGCCTGTGGCCTAGATGTAATGAAAAATGAAGGGGTAAATGCAAGTTCCAACCCAGTATTGCCTTTTTAGGCCAATGGCTTTTCAAAAAAATCGGGCTTTTGCCTGATCAGGCGATGTTTCTTTAGTCCGTGCAAAGGTCTCCGTATGAATACAAACTGGAAAACATTTTTACTAGGCCAACAGGCTACCGTCGATCATGAAAATCATGCCACTTTCGCAGTCGCAGCGAATATTGGCGAGAAGAGCATTTACCCGCTGACCCATCTCGCTGTATTAACGGTGACCGGTAAAGATGCGGCAAAATTATTGCAAGGGCAGATCACTTGTAATGTCAATGACATCAGTGAATCGAAAAGCAGCTTGGCAGCACTATGTAATCCAAAGGGCAGGGCGATTGCTACGATTTTGCTGGTGAAAAAAGAGGATACCTTTCTTTTGGTTCTCCCGGTAGAGCTTTTGGAAACCGTCAAAAAAAGGTTGCAGATGGTTGTGCTGCGTTCTGATGTCAAGATAAGGGATGGCTCCGATGAGTATTGTCTAGTAGGCCTATGTGAACCGGATAAGCCTGCTCAACCTTTCGTTACAGAGATTCAACACGATATGATCGCTGTCAGTCTCCCTGCATCGACGAGACGTAGGTTGTTGATAACAGGTATCGATAACGCGATACGTTATTGGTCAGGGCAAGTCGGTCGTCAAGGTTTCCGAATGGCGGGTTCAGGCGAGTGGCGTTATCTCGATATCATCTCAGGCATTCCCTGGTTGACGACGGAAACTTCGGAAGAGTTTATTCCACAAATGCTTAATCTTGATAAATTGGGTGGCATCAGCTTCAACAAGGGTTGTTATACCGGTCAGGAAATCGTTGCCCGCACACATTATCTTGGCAAGGCTAAACGCGAGATGTTTCTTGCCGAATGCCAAATCTCAGCGCCGCCAAAACCCAATTCAACGATTGTAAACAAGGATAGCGATGTACAGGAAGGGGTCGGCAAAGTGTTGCTGGCACAACAAGGCCGACAGAACTGTAAGATGCTGGTTATTCTCCAGACTGTTGAATCCACCTACAACAATCTTGGCTTGAAAGATGATACTCAAGCCCGACTTAATTTATTGCCTTTTAATCCATGATAGATCAACAGGCTGCCAAGTCATTTTGCCGGTTAGCGACCCTAACTGTTTGTGCCGTTTATTTCTTGATACTGGTTGGCGGGATTGTCCGTGCTTCCGGTGCCGGAATGGGATGTCCTGACTGGCCGACCTGTTTTGGACAGTGGGTTCCACCGACGGAGGAAGCTCAATTACCGGCTGATTATCATGAACGTTTTGCGCTAGGTTATGAGAATACCCAGTTCAATCCAATTAAAACCTGGACGGAGTATTTGAACCGTCTAACAGGCGTGTCCATTGGCATACTCATTTTTCTTACGGCTATTCGGTCACGCATTTATTTGCAGGGCGATAAGGCTGTTTTCTATTTATCATTAACCGTTTTTGGGTTGGTTGGTTTTCAAGGCTGGCTGGGTTCAACCGTGGTTGCCAGTAATCTCAAGCCGGTCATTATTACCCTACACATGTTGCTGGCTTTATTTATCGTCGCCTTGCTCATCTATATTCTTGCGCGTTCGCAAAAGTCTCATTGGGGTTATTTTGATATAAGCGTGTTACCGGATAAGTTCAATAAAGTGCTGGTTGCGGCCATGTTGATGACCTTATTGCAGGTAGCCATGGGCACGCAAGTCCGAGAGGCGGTGGATATGATTGCCAATGAACACGCTTATATTGGTCGCCAATACTGGCGCGACGATTTCCCCATTATTTTTTATGTGCACCGTTCATTTGCTTCGATTATTTTGTTTACGAATGGATGGTTGTTTTGGAAAATCTTCCAAGGATTTGGCAGGACGACCCTCATTTTTAAAGTGGGTTTATTGATTATGGGACTCATAGTTGCAGCCATCCTTGCAGGGATTTCCCTCGATAGGCTAGGAGTGCCACCAATAGCCCAACCCATCCATTTGTTAATGGCTAACCTGATCTTTGGAACGCAGTTCTTCCTGTATATTTACCTGAAGTATTCAAAACAGTCAACGCAAAATCGGGTCTAGCTGGCCTTATCAGGGCGACTGGATATGAGAGTGTTGGGCTTGGTTGATGAATTAGAGAGGACGTTAGTTTAACACCCTCAACAAACATTAAGCTATGATGGCATTGGCTTTTATGGGAACGCCGATGGAAATTGCGCTGAATGAAGGGGATCGGTCAATGTTGGCTTTTTGTGCACCTGTAAAAATCTTCCGATTGTTTTCGCTAATTGTCCCCTCTCCTCTTCACGGCAGGGTATAGCTTAAACTATTGCCTGGATTTCGGGGTGCACTATAATTTTCTGACCTGATCGACGTGCTGTCCAAACTTAATATCCTATCGAGTCTCGACTCTTCCATTTATGCACCGTTTTGAGGTTGATGTTAACAGCCCATTAGCTCGCAGATCTTCACACTACAGATGCTTGTATTCTTGACTAGGTAGCTTATCTCTTCATTTGCCGGTTGAAATCACACAAACAATACAAGGTGTTTTGGATGGATGAGTGCATTCAATGATGCTTGATTTTGACGAGTTAAGATCAAAATAGTTGACTTATGGGGCTGTATTTTGTACTGTATAATATTTTCCAAATACGTAATGACTAATAATGTGATCCTCGCTTGTGACTATTTTTAGCGCGATACGGCCCGGCCACCGTAACAATTTATCGAAATTCATTTCAAGCTATGTGCTTGTCGCGCTGATTTGCCATCTGTTTTTAGGCCATGTGGCGATGTTTTCCTATGTGCTGTGTTTCGGCCAGGAGGGTCATGTCGCGGTGGAAAAAGCCGGTCATGATCACAAAGCCGAGGCATCGGTTCTTCCCGAACAAACTCTGCAAACCCGCCTATCTGCTGACTCAATGGCTGTGAGTTCAGCCACTGCGAAAGAAGTATCCGGGAAACCGGCGGTTTATGATACTCAGCGGCTGGACGATTCACAGCCCTGTCTCGATTTGCCGCTTGATGACGGCGATCATTGTGGCCATCATTCTCTGAAGCCGGTTCAACAGCATCTTATGGAAATCGGCTGGGCGTTGCTGACAGCCGTTATCCTGTTAATTCTGCCGGTTCAGCTCAGGCCTTTAAAACTCAAGCCACTTTCTGCGGTAAATGCTGGCTCGTCAAATCCTCTCCTACGGCGCTGCGTCGTCCTGTTAATTTAAGCAAACTCCCAAAATTTTATGCCGCCTTCAGGCGGTTAGATTTTCCGCCTATTGCAGGTGGAAAATGGCCTTATGATTTATTGCGGAGATCATTCATGTTTTTTTCCGAAAATAAAACCGCCGCTTGCGGACTGGCGGCGGTTTTGCTGTTGTTCGGCGTCTCTGCCCGTGCATTTTCAACAGAAAATGCACGGGAACCGCAGTTGTTGGCGCAATTACCCACTCAACCTTCCGTAAACCCCGACACCGCTATTGCCGACGTCCCGCTCACGCTCCAGCAGGCGCTGGCGCTGACTTTGACCGGGAACCCGGAATTAGCGGCTTTTTCCGAGGAAATTCGCGCACGGGAAGCTGCGGAACTGCAAGCGGGTCTGCTGCCGAATCCGGTGTTTGGCGCAAATGCGGGCAATTTTGGCAACAGGTCTGTCAAGGGTTTCGATGGCGATGTCGTGACCTTGGCGCTGAGTCAATTAATCGAACTGGGCGGTAAACGTGCCGCCCGTATTCAGGTCGCACAGATCGGGCGGGAAGTCGCGGACTGGGATTATGAAATCCAGCGCGTCACGGTATTGGCTCGTGCGGTGCAAGCTTTTATCGATGTGCTTAGCGCCCAGGCGCGTACCGAACTGACGCGGCATTCGCTGGAGCTTGCGGAAAAAGTCGTCCAAACCGTCAGTAACCAGGTCAAGGCCGGAAAAGTTTCGCCGGTCGAAGCGACCCGCGTCGAAGTCGCTTTAGCTACAACAAGAAGCGAAATGATGCGCACCGAACGGGAACTGGAAGCGGCCGGGAGAAAGCTTGCCGCGTTCTGGGGCAGTACAGTCCCGGAATTTTCAAACGTACAGGGCGATCTCGAAGCCATTCAAACGCTGCCTTCATTGCCGTCGCTGACTGATCGGTTGAAACATAGTCCGGAACTTGACCGCTGGACGTCCGAACTGTCTCGGCGGCAAGCGCTGCTGGAAGCGGAAAAAACCAAGGCCGTACCCGATTTGACCGTGACCCTCGGCGGCGGCAATTATCTGGACCGCCAGGATTATGTCATGAATGTGGGATTTTCCTTGCCGCTGCCGGTTTTCGACCGGAATCAGGGCAACATTCAGCAAGCCGAGCGGCAGCGCAGCAAGGCTGAAAACGAGCAGCAAGCCGCTCAAGTCCGAATCGGCACCGAACTCAATACGACTTATCTGAATCTCGATGCAATCCACGCCGAAATTGAGAACTACCGCTCTACTATTCTGCCCGGAGCCGAGAGCGCGTATCAGGCCGTGCAAAAAGGTTACCGGTTAGGAAAGTTTGCCTTATTGGATGTGCTGGATACCCAGCGGACGCTATTTAATGCCAAAGGTCAATATTTGCGCGCCTTGGCCGCCTATCATCAAGGCGTCGCCGACATTGAACGGCTCATGGGCGGCGCTATCAGCGAGGACTCAAAATGAACAAAAAATCTTTAATGATCATCAGTGCTTTGTTAATTATTGGCATCGTGCTGGCCAGTCTGATTCTCACCCTGGATGCACCTTCGGTTACCGATGAAGGAAAGGCGGGGTCTGCTGAACAGAGTAATGCGTTTCCGCGTGGACTTCATCGCGGCAGGTTACTGTCAAAAGACGACTTTGCGCTGGAGGTCACGATTTACGAAACGGGAGTTTCGCCCCAGTTTCGCGTTTATGCCTACCAGGACGATAAACCGCTCTCGTCTGAACAGGTGCAACTGGAAATAACCCTGCATCGTTTCGGTGGACAGACCGAGCGGATCCGCTTTAAACCGGAGGCGGACTACCTGCTCGGAGATGCGGTTATTGAAGAGCCGCATTCGTTTGATGTGAACATCATCGCCGGTTTCGACGGCAAAACTTTCCCATTCACTTATTCACAGGTAGAAGGACGGGTTCAATTGAATGCCGCGTCACTGCAAAGCGCCGGTATCACGATCGATACGGCAGGCCCGGCCAGGATCGAAAGCGTGTTGAAATTGCCGGGCACCATCGAGTTTGATCAGAACCGGCTCGCCCATGTCGTCCCACGGGTCGGCGGCGTGGTCGTTGAAGTCCGTAAAAAACTGGGTGAATCCGTTAGCCAGGGAGAAGTCCTTGCGGTACTGGAAAGCCGTGAACTGGCAGAGCTGAGAAGCCGGTTGGCAAGTGCGCGTAAACGCCTGGAGCTTGCCCGTTCGATGTATCAGCGCGAAGAGCGCTTATGGCGTGAACAGATTTCCGCCGAGAAGGATTATTTGAACGCCCGCACGCAGTTGGCAGAGGCGGAGATTGCCGTCGCCACCGCAAGCGACCAATTGGACGCCTTGGGTATGCAGGCGGATAAAGGCGCGCGCGGTGTCAGTCTGGCTCGTTACGAACTGCGCTCGCCGCTGACTGGAACCGTAGTTGAAAAACATCTGGTCGTTGGCGAAGCCGTTCAGACCGACACCACCGTGATGGTCATTGCCGATTTGACTACACTCTGGGGCAATTTCAGCGTACCCGCCAATAATTTGAATCAGGTCAAAACAGGACAACAGATACGCGTTAAAGCGCCGGAACTCGGGTTTGAGACAACGGCCACCATCGACTATCTGGGGGTTTTGGTTGGAGAACAAACGCGTTCGGCGCCCGCCCACGCCCATATCGATAATCAAGCGCTGCACTGGCGGCCCGGTTTGTTTGTCACCGTCGAGGTGGTCGAAACAGCAGCCACCGTGCCGGTAACGGTAGCGCTAGAAGGATTGCAGAATTGGCGCAATTCCGAGGCGGTGTTTGTCCAGGATGGCGATCAATTTGAAGTGCGACCGTTGTCTGTGGGACGGCGTGATGCAAACCGGGCTGAGGTTCTACAGGGACTTAGCGGCGGAGAACGCTACGTAGCGGTCAACAGTTTCGTATTAAAAGCGGAATTGGGTAAGGCCGGGGCAACTCACGATCATTAGGAGGCATCATGTTCGAACGAATTCTAAAGTTTGCTATTCAAAGCCGCTGGCTCATTATGTTTGCCACCGCAGCGGTGGCATTGTTGGGTGTCTACAGTTTCCAGCGCTTGTCGATCGATGCGGTGCCGGACATCACCAATGTCCAGGTGCAAATCAACACCGCCGCAGCCGGCTATTCACCGCTAGAGGCGGAGCAGCGCGTCACGTTTCCGATTGAAACGGTGATGGCGGGGCTTCCGGGACTGGAACAAACGCGCTCATTGTCCCGCTATGGCCTGTCGCAAGTGACCGTTATTTTTAAAGACGGAACTGATATTTATTTTGCGCGGCAACTGGTCAGTCAGCGTATTCAGGAGGCGAAAAGTCGACTGCCGCCGGGATTGGAGCCGACTATGGGGCCGATAGCCACGGGTCTTGGCGAGATTTTTATGTGGACGGTGACGGCCGAGCCCAATGCGCGCAAAACTGACGGCAGCCCCTACGATGAGACCGACCTGCGCACACTGGAAGATTGGGTGGTGCGCCCTCAACTGCGGACGGTACCCGGCGTCACCGATGTCAACAGCATAGGTGGCTATGTCAAGCAATACCATGTGACACCCGATCCCGCAAAATTGATCGCTTACGGCCTAAGCCTAAACGACGTGCTCACCGCGTTGACCCGTAATAATGACAATGTCGGTGCCGGTTACATCGAACATCACGGCGAACAATACCTCATTAGGGTGCCCGGCCAGGTAAAAAACCTTGAGGAAATCGGGCGCATTATCGTCGGAAATCACCAGGGGACGCCGATCTTCATTCGGGATGTGGCCGATGTGTTGATCGGCAAGGAACTGCGCACCGGCGCCGCCACCGAAAATGGCCGTGAAACCGTGCTCGGCACGGTGTTTATGCTGGTAGGCGAAAACAGCCGGGCGGTTTCTCAACTGACCGGCGACAAACTGGATGAAATCAACCGCAGTTTGCCGGACGGCGTCAAGGCCACGCCAGTCTATGACCGGCGCATTCTGGTCGATAAAACCATCGCAACGGTCAAAACCAATCTACTGGAAGGTGCCATCCTGGTCATTGCCGTGTTATTCCTGTTTCTGGGCAACCTGCGTGCCGCCTTGATTACCGCGATGGTGATTCCGCTGGCGATGCTGTTTACGTTCACCGGTATGGTCACGCAAGGCGTGAGCGCCAATTTGATGAGTCTGGGCGCCCTTGATTTCGGGATTATTGTCGATGGCGCTGTCGTCATCGTGGAAAACTGTGTCCGCCGTCTGGCGATCGAACAACACCGCCTGCAGCGGCCGTTGTCCTTGACCGAGCGGCTCGATGCGGTGTTCAGCGCCTCTCAGGAGGCGAGGCGGGCGCTGTTGTTCGGTCAGGCCATTATTATGACGGTGTATTTGCCGATATTCACGCTGTCCGGTGTCGAAGGCAAAATGTTTCACCCCATGGCGTTCACCGTCGTGGCCGCCTTGTTGGGCGCCATGCTACTTTCGATCACGTTTATCCCCGCCGCACTCGCGATCTTTATCGGCGAACGGGTTAGCGAAAAGGAAAGTCCACTGATGCGTTTTGCACAAAAAATATATCGGCCGTTGTTGGACTGGGCATTGGTTAATGTTGCGGTGGTTTTAACCGGAGCGGTGGTGTTGGTTGTCCTGAGTTTGCTGTTGTCCACGCGCATGGGATCGGAATTTATTCCCACACTGGATGAAGGCGATATCGCCCTGCATGCGTTGCGCATTCCGGGGACCAGTTTATCGCAGGCGGTTGAGATGCAGCGTACGCTGGAAAAAAAAATTACCGCATTCCCGGAAGTTGAGCGGGTGTTCGCCAAGATGGGGACAGCCGAGATTGCGACCGACCCGATGCCGCCCAGCGTGGCAGACAATTTCATTATGATGAAAGAACGCTCTAAATGGCCCGATCCCGGTCGTTCCAAGGCCGACCTGGTGTCTGCGCTGGAACGGGCGGTCAAGGAGGTGCCTGGCAATAACTATGAATTTACGCAGCCGATCAAAATGCGCTTTAACGAGCTGATAGCCGGTGTTCGGGCCGATGTCGCGGTCAAGGTGTTTGGCGACGATCTGGAGAGTCTGCTGGAAATAGCCGAACAGATGAGCCAAGTCCTGGAAAAGGTGCCGGGGGCTTCGGATGTCAAAGTCGAACAGGCGACCGGATTGCCGTTGTTGACCGTGCAGATGAAACGGGACATGCTGGCACGCTTCGGCTTGAATACCGCAGATGTTCAGGCGGCGGTTCAAGTGGCGATGGGCGGGGTCAGCGCCGGCGAGATTTTTGAAGGCGACCGGCGTTTCGACCTGTTGGTGCGGCTGCCGGAAAAACTGCGCAGCGACCCTGAGGCAATGCGGCAAATCCCGATACCGTTACCTGTCCAGCAACAGGATTCGAAGCAACAAGCCTTTATTTTGCTCGGCACGGTAGCGGACTTTGAATTGACTCAGGGGCCTAATCAAATCAGCCGTGAAAATGGTAAAAGGCGGATCGTTGTGACCGCTAATGTGCGTGGCCGGGATTTAGGCTCCTTCGTGGCGGAAGCCCAGGAAAAAATCGGCGCAGGGGTCAAGGTGCCCACCGGTTACTGGATCGTATGGGGCGGTCAATTCGAGCAAATGATTGCGGCCGCCGAGCGGCTGCAAATCGTGGTGCCGGTGGCGTTGCTGATTATTTTTCTGCTGTTGTATGCCACTTTCGGCAATTTCCGCGACGGCCTGTTGGTGTTCACCGGAGTTCCGTTCGCGCTGACCGGCGGCATTGTTGCGCTGTGGCTGCGAGATATTCCCTTGTCGATTTCGGCAGCCGTCGGTTTTATTGCGCTTTCTGGCGTGGCCGTGCTCAATGGCCTGGTGCTGATCACGTTTATCAATAAATTGCGCCAGGACGGTTTAGCATTGGAACAAGCGGTCTACGAGGGTGCAATGGTTAGATTGAGGCCGGTATTGATGACCGCGCTGGTGGCTTCGCTCGGTTTTATCCCGATGGCCTTGGCGACCGGCACCGGCGCGGAGGTGCAACGGCCCCTGGCAACGGTGGTCATCGGCGGCATCGTGTCATCGACCATCCTGACGCTACTCGTACTGCCAATCCTGTATCGACTGGCACATCGAAGGGATGAGGAAGCGAAGAATTTCACTGCCGAATCTGCGCTCTCGCCGACAAAGGCGCAACAGTCGCCAGAAGCGCTGTGACGGTATGTGGCTGTTCACCCGCAGCAGTCCTATTAGGACAAGGGCAGTGGAGCCGTGCCTTGGCTGCAAGCTTTTTGGCAGGGTACGGCGTAGCGCTGACCGTTGTGGCCTTTGTATAAGCATGAGGAGGTAAACGAAAAAATGGATATCGAAACTGAACTTCTTTATGCCTCGCGCATGATGGTCGCTGCGCTGATAGGAGGCTTGATCGGCTGTGAAAGAGAGCGCCATGCAAGCGACGCGGGCATTCGAACTTACATGGCGATCTCTATAAGGTGCTTGTGCATTCTGTTTGATATCCGTCCATGTGGCGAATGATCCGACCCGTATTGCGGCGCAAGTCGTCTCGGGCATAGGCTTTATCGGAGCGGGCGTCATTTTTCAGGATAAGGGGGGTGTTGTGGGGCTAACGACCGCCGCAACGCTTTGGGCGACAGCGGCAGTCGGCATGGCCAGCGCTTTCGGGATGTATGTGTTGGCGATTGTCACGGGAGGGCTGATTTTTGCAACCCTTGTGCTTCACCACCTACCCGGCTGGAAGCGGCTTAGCCGAAAACATGGCAATCAAGACGATCCCGAGTAGCAGGTGCCGTCAATTAGCATGGACAATTTTTGTCATTTTTAAATCAATTGCAAAGGAGTAAATCATGGGATTCTTTGAACGGATGCTGGGCAATTTAATGGGCGGTAGATTCGGTGGTCACCACGGTGGCTATCAAGGCGGTCATCTATGACATTTACAACAAAAACAATAACAACCTTGCAACGCTATTTTGAAACCCAAGTAGCCAAGATAAAATCCAGCGAGAATTATCTGGCAATAATAAACATGCCGCCACTTAAACGCTGGACAACAGTGGCCGCACTGATCCTTTTGTCACAGATGGTGATTTTTGGCAGTTTATATCTGATTTTTGGTGAAATTGTTGTCATCGGTTTCTTTGCCAGCATCTTGGCCGGACTGGCTACGGGACTTGGCGCTTTACCTGCCCTGTTTTTCAAAGACATCTCCAAAGACCTATTCAATAGCATGCTCGGCGCCGCCGCCGGTGTCATGCTGGCCGCAACCGTATTTTCCCTGCTGGTTCCAGGCATGGCTTATGGCAATCAAATCTGGCCCGGCAAAGGCATTTATATCGTCTCCTTGGGTATGTTGATCGGCGCTGTGTTTTTGCATTACGCTGACCATCAGTTGCCACATATACGCTTTGATTCAATTGCTGGTACCAAACCGACCTCCCTAAACAAAGTCTGGCTATTCATTATTGCAATTACCATCCACAACTTTCCTGAAGGCATGTCAGTCGGAGTCAGTTTTGGTTCGGGGGAGATGAAAAACGGTGTAGTCCTGGCTGTTGCCATAGCCCTGCAAAATATTCCCGAAGGCCTGGCCGTCGCCCTACCCCTAGTCGGGCTAGGCTACAACAAGTGGCGAGCCGTGGGTGTTGCCACCTTAATTGGCCTGGTTGAACCCGTAGGCGGTTTGCTAGGTATTACCATGGTCACCGTCTTCCAACCCATCCTGCCGATAGCCATGGGCTTTGCCGCTGGAGCTATGCTCTTTGTGATCAGCGAAGAAATTATTCCCGAGACCCATTCCAACGGTCGTTCGCGCTATGCTACATTTGCATTAATGATTGGCTTCATCATTATGATGGCCTTGGACAACATGCTGGGTTAATGTCATAGGCGGATTCAAACAATGAATGTGAACAGTGCAGCGACAACCGAACAGGCGAGCGCCTCAAGCCTGCGGGTTCTGATGACGCGTACGCGCCGGATCGAAGTCGGACGTATTTTGCTTACCGGCTTGATAGCGCTGCTGTTTTGGCGGCAATGGGTACCGCTACAAATCATGTGGCTGGCTGTCGCTATTGGTTTATATCCGCTCGTAAAAGCCGGCTTGATCGACCTGATACGCGAACGCAAAATAGGCACCGAGATTTTCGTTACCGTTGCCACCTTGGTCGCTGTGTTTGGAGGCGAGACAGTTGCCGGCGCCCTGCTGATGGTGATTATTCTCATTGCGGAGTTCATCGCCGACCTGAATATGGATCGCGCACGGACTTCCATCAAGACCCTGATCGGCTCGGTGCCGCAAGTCGCGCTGATGCGCGGCGCGGACGGTGAACGCGTGGTTCCGATTGAGCAATTGCGAAGCGGCGATGTCGTTCTGGTGCGTGCCGGCGAAAAAATTCCGGTGGACGGCCGCATCGTCGGCGGCGCCGCATCGATCAACGAAGCGCCCATCACCGGCGAAAGCCTTCCCAAGGACAAGAGTATCGGCGCGAGCGTTTTTGCCGGCACCATCGTCGCATCGGGCGCACTCGATATTCAGACCGAAAAAGTTGGCAGCGACACCACCTTTGCCCGCATCATCGGACTGGTGGAAAACGCCGAGGCGGCGCAAGCGCCTGTGCAAAAACTCGCCGACCAAGTTGCGTCGTGGCTGATTCCGGTCGTTTTTATATTTCTCATCGTGGTTTATATGGTCACGGGCGACGTGCGCACCATCGTCACCCTGCTGATTTTTACCTCGCCTGCCGAGCTGGGACTGGCGACACCCTTGGTGATGATCGCCGCCATTGCGCGGGCTGCCCACCATGGGATTTTGGTCAAGGGCGGTTTGTATCTGGAGTCGCTGGCTAAAGTGGATGTGATGGTCTTCGACAAAACAGGAACACTGACCGCGAACAAGCCTGAAGTGGTTCGCGTGGAGGCACACGACGCACGATTTTCTGAAATGGAACTGTTGAGTTTGGCTACCGCCGCCGACCGCCGTTCAGCGCATCCGCTGGCTAAAGCCGTGGTGGATTACGCAACTTCGAAAAAAATTGCCGTGTCGGAGCCTGATCAATATGAGCAGGTGCAAGGTCGAGGCGTTATAGCAACCGTCTCGGGGCGCGCCGTGCTGGTCGGCAATGCAGCGCTGCTGCGTGAAAACGGCATAACACTTGCCGCGGCAATTGAAGACGGCGGACAGACGCCAGTTCATGTGGCCGTTGATGGACACTTTGCAGGGGTCATTTTTATCGCTGATACGTTACGGCCCGGTGCTCGCGAAGCACTGAAAAAGTTGAAAGAGACTGGCGTCAAACGCATCGTGATGTTGACCGGCGACAATGAGGCCACCGCACGCGCGGTGGCCACGGAATTAGGCGTGGACGAGGTGCGCGCCAACTTGCTGCCGGAAGATAAAGTCACCGCGATCGAAGAGTTAAAAAAGCAAGGGCATCGCGTAGCAATGATAGGTGACGGCATCAACGACGCACCAGCCCTGGCACGGGCGGATGTGGGTATTGCGATGGGCGGCGGCGGCATCCAGGCCGCGCTGGAAGCGGCTGATATTGTTTTAATGACAGATGATCTATATAAAATCGTCAGTGCCCGTGCCATTGCCCGCAGCGCTTACCGCACGATTCAGGAGAATTTATTTGTGGGCGTTGGCGTAGTCCATGTGTTGGGCATCACGGCGGCGCTGATGGGTTGGATTGGTCCTATCGAAGCCGCCTTGTTACATCTGGGGCCGGATGTTCTGGTGTTTGTGAACTCCGCCAAATTGCTGCGTATTCGGATTGATGGAGTCTGAATAATCTCCGGTGCGCAAATAATAAACGGAAATTGGGGAGCAAGGTCATATGATAATTAGCGTTTCTAAGCCGATGCTGGAAAAGCATCAAGTTGCTATTTATTTCAGAGCAGTGTTTGCTGGACTACTGGCGGCTACCTTCCTGGATCAATCCTCTGCTGCCTTGAAAGAAAGTTTTACTGTCGAACCTATCCGCCTGTCAACAAAGGAGCATTAAATGCAAACTTCACAAGCTATCCCAATTTTCGCGCTCTATCCTGCTATGGCGGTATTGGCGGGAAGTGCCGTCGCGCTCTGGCGACCGATGAAACCCACGATCATTAGTGGTCTCCAACATTTTGCAGCTGGGGTACTGTTTTGTGTCGTCGCCACCGAATTGCTGCCCGACCTAGTGCACCGCAAGATGCCGTGGGTAACGCTCCTTGGATTCGGCTTAGGTTTTATTGCAATGTTGGTCATTAAACACTTTGCCGAACAAGCTGGACAAAAGGACGGGAGCCAGGGTTCTCAATCGACCAGCCTCATCGTAATATCGGGAGTAGATATTGCGTTAGATGTGTTACTGATTGGGGTTGGGTTTGTCGCTGGCCAGAAACAGGGCTTGTTGCTTACCATCGCTTTATCGCTCGAATTGCTGTTTCTAGGGCTGTCGGTGGCGGTTGCTTTGCACACTACCGGCGTGAAGTATGAACGTGTGGTGCTAATCATGCTCGGTTTTGCGCTGTTGTTGGTGGTGGGTACATGGGCTGGAACGACACTGCTCATCGGCGCTTCGAATACTTTAGTTGATTCAGTGCTCGCGTTTGCCCTTGCGGCTTTACTCTATCTTGTGACCGAGGAACTACTCTGTTGAAGCGCATGAGGTGCCAGAAACAAGTACGCAGACAGCCATGTTCTTTGTCGGGTTTATCCTGCTGTTAATGATTGAGATGTTTATATGAACAATATCATTGAATTGCCACTCATTGTTATTGTGCTGCATGGGCAAATGACTGGTGAACATGGCTATTGCTAAAGAATTAACACGGACAGGTATTGTCGAAGCCAGGCTGTCCTCGGCCATCCTTGTTAATACGCCGTTAAATTTCATAGGGTACAAGCATTATGAACTCAAATAATCAACCTGAAAAGCCAGGCTGTTGTGCTGGAAAAAAACCGGATAACCATCAGCCAGTCGCTTCAATATCTACTAAAAGCATGACTTTCAAAATCGAAGGCCTGGACTGCGCTGAAGAAGTTGCTACTTTAAAAAATGCGATTGGCCCGATAGCGGGTGGCAGTGACAAGCTGATTTTTGATATTTTAAATGGGCGTATGACACTTTTGCTTGACGCCGGGCCCGTGACTGAAAAAATCATCATTAAAGCGGTTGCCGCGACCGGGATGAAGGCGACTCGCTGGCAAGCAGGTCAGGCGCAAGCTGATGTAAAACAGCTTCACCGCTCGAAGACCATTTATACCACACTCAGCGGCTTGTTTATCATTGTCGGCATGTTGATTCATATCGCTATAGCCGGTGGTTTTATTGATTTAAAAACTTTTCTCAGCCAACCTGAAAATTGGTTACCCCAATGGGAGGTTGTCACCCAATATCTCACTAGCTTATTAAACGCACATACGCAGCAGGTTATGCCTTTACCTGAAAAAATTGCGTTTGGCCTGGCGGTTGTTTTCGGTGCCCGGCATGTGGTGGTTAAAGCTTTTTATGCGCTTAGACGATTGCGTGCCGATATGAATTTGTTGATGACGGTTGCCGTTATCGGCGCCATGTTCATTGACGAATGGTTTGAGGCGGCGACCGTGAGCTTTTTATTTTCCTTGTCCTTGGCAATTGAAAGCTGGAGTATTGGCCGCGCCCGTCATGCGGTAGAGGCGTTACTGGATTTAGCGCCTTCAACGGTTACGATCAAGGATGACAGCGGACAAGAGCGCGTGGTATCGGCCGCAGAAGTCAGTATCGGCAGCCGTTTTATCGTAGCGCCGGGCGATAAAATTCCTTTGGATGGCGATGTGCTTGGCGGTTTCAGTTCTGTCAACCAGGCACCTATTACCGGTGAAAGCATGCCGGTTGCCAAGCAAGTTGACGATGACGTGTTTGCCGGAAGTGTCAATGGTGAAGGAACGCTGGAGATCAAGTCCTCAAAACTCGCTACGGATACCACCTTGGCGCATATCATTCGTCTGGTTGGAGAAGCCCATAGCAAACGGGCAGAAGCCGAGCAATGGGTGGAGAAGTTTGCCCGCATTTATACTCCGGCGGTGATGATCCTGGCATTAGCCGTATTTATCATTCCGCCGTTGTTTTTAGGGGGCACCTGGAACGAGTGGTTCTATCGCGCCTTAGTGTTGCTGGTGATTGCCTGCCCTTGTGCGTTGGTCATTTCAACACCGGTCAGTATTGTAGCGGCATTGGCTAGCGCTGCTAAACAAGGCATTCTCATCAAGGGCGGTATTTATATCGAAGCACCGGCTCATCTTAATGCGATTGCCTTTGATAAAACCGGAACGCTGACCTGCGGTGAACCGATAGTCACCTGTATTTACCCTTTTAATGGTCATAGCGAAGAAGAACTGTTAAGTCGTGCAGCGGCACTGGAAGCACGAAGTAACCATCCCTTGGCTAAAGCCATTTTACAATACACAGAAAATAGAGGTATCAGTATTGCCAGCGCTGAAAACGTGACAGTTCTACCAGGTAAAGGTGTAACCGGCCTATTTAATGGGACTGATTTCTGGCTGGGATCGCGTCGTTATTTGTTGGAGCGTAGTCAGGAAGTTCCGGAAATCAGTGAAAAAGCGATTGCTCTGGAACAGACCGGTCAAACCGTTATCGTCATTGGCAATGATCGGCACATTTGCGGCCTGATTGCCGTCGCCGATCAACCCCGTGCCCAAATTAAATCGATTTTGCAATCCCTCAGACAAAATGGAATCAAACACCTGGTTATGTTGACCGGTGATAATCAGGTTACGGCTAATAACATAGCGGCACAAATCGGCATTGATGAAGTGCATGCCGAATTGTTGCCAGCCGATAAAGTTGAGATTGTCAGTCAAATGGTCGAAAAATACGGACAGGTGGCTATGGTCGGTGATGGTGTTAACGACGCTCCGGCTTTAGGGCGAGCCAATCTGGGTATTGCCATGGGCGTGTTGGGTTCGGATGCGGCGATAGAAATAGCAGATATTGCATTAATGGGGGATGACCTCTCCAAGCTCCCTTGGCTAATCAGTCATTCCAAAAGGACACTGGCAATTATCCGGCAAAATATTATCTTTGCCCTCACTATTAAAGCCGCTTTTGCATTGTTAGCTTTTGCAGGCCTGGCAACATTATGGGAAGCCATTGCGGCCGACACGGGGGCTTCTTTAGTGGTCGTTGCCAACGGATTGAGGTTGCTACGCCCTGGAAGCGTTTCTGCCAAATAACTCATGTTACGCACTTAAGTGTTTGCAGTTCATCAAAAGCAAGTCAAACAGCTTTCATATACAATTTTGCCCGTAAGGCAAAAAAATTGAGTTTATGCCGGATTGACAGGCATTCCAGGCGGAAGGCGGTATAGATTGAAAGAAACACATGGTTGCTTTGTGTCCTGACCCGCCGGGTCGGTGATTTCGCCAAAGCCGCATTGGACTAGAGCGTTTTATGGAAGACCTCCACTTTCCATCGTTTTTGGTAGATTGTTTCAGTCGCCGCCTTATCGCAGTCGAGGTCGCTACAGGCCAAGTACAGGAACCCGGTACTGTTGTCTTTGTTTGTAAAGACTTGTCGATGTAGTGCAACGAAATCGAGGACAACTGAAGCCTTGGAACCCTGGATTCCGCAAGCTGCATCGAGGCTTGCTATTCCTCATAGATGAGGTATTCCGGCAATAGTAATTCGGAGTTCGGATAAACATTAGGTTCTGTTGGCATTTTATTGCCTAAACCAAATTCACAAAAACATAGGGTTAGGTTCAAGTACCGAAAGATGCATCGTCATTCCGGCATGGATTGCCGGAATCCAGGAGCCAAGGAAGGCATCCATGCCGTCTGGATGCCGTCACTCCCTGACGGCATGACGGTAATCGATTGATTTTCCGTTGATGAAATGTCAACAGAGCCTAAAGCGTTTATCAAAATCCAGGCAGGCATATCTTTTTACGTTGCCCCTCATCTCATCAATCATATCGTATTGGTCTTGGTACATCTTTGCGTAGGCATTAGCTCTGGGTATCAACAACTTAGCTGACCTATAAGTTCCAATTAATTCGCCTAATCTATCAAGAAGCTTTCTTAATTTAATATAAAAACCCAATATATCCCTTCCGCATATCCCTTCCGCCGGAGGCTAAAAGTTTTATCGTCGCCTTAGCCAAATCTTGCGTCTCCTTATCGCCGAAATCACCCGCTTCTTTTTGAAGACGAAATAGCTCATCTTCGATTGCATGGCATTGCGCCATTACCTTTGGATCTTCATCCATGCGCAGAAATTCGTCTCATGCGCTTTTTTGGCCGTATCGACAAATCGTTTGCAAGCATCTCTTGCGCTTGGATGCCAGGTTGTACTATCGATCAACTGATTGGTGGGTACTCGATACATTGCAAGTTCTAAAGTCGAGTTATCGATAAAAGAAAATATCAGCTTTTCCTGGGCGGTTGCGTTTTGTGGATAAAACGGCCTGGCGTAGGTGGTATAACTATTTCCATAAATACCATTCTCTTGAATGAATTGAGAGGTATTTGCTCCCAGGGTCATTTGAAATGGTGAACCAGGCTCTCGACCGAAGAAGTAAATAGTTCCATCAGGAAAGAACTGCATAAGATACAATCCATCACGGCTTAACCATTCGCCAAACACTGATTGAATATTATCTGCTTGAGCAAACTTGCAGACGAGAACTAATAGAAGAACCGAAAACAATTTTACTTTCATCTCTAGCCTTTACATTTCTCAAAATGAACAAAGGGCACCGACTCAAAGTTTCGTAGCTTCGGGTACGCATCGCATACCTTTCCAAGGTTTCGAATAAACTGAACATTCTGGAAATGGTATGCGGTGCATACCCTACATGGCTTATGGATTGCGGTACTATCTGTGCAATCAGTGCCTTATATTGCCACTTTAATCACACTGTTGATTAGCATTGCGCCAAATTACCGATGGAATAAATCCGCAATCGCCATGGAAGAACTGGACGACGCATAAGCCTAATGATAACCCGTTCGAACCAAAAATTATCAATTCACCCCACCCGTACAGGCGCAATTAA
>NZ_JBKKBJ010000193.1:0-4736 GCF_046714055.1 Methyloglobulus sp.
TTCACCAATTAGCATCACATTGCCCCAATAACTCCGAATCATCCAGTTTAAGCATTTCAACAAAACGCGCTTTTTCTTCTTCACTAGCGACCGGATAGCGGGTCTCAAGATAGCGGTTCAACAACAAATCCAGCTCTAAAGAACCTCGCCGACATTGCCACTTTAATTTAGCCAGCTCGTTCATATCGGTTATTGCCACTTAAGCTTTTCGATTGACCAGGAGTTTTTTGGTTTCCGCGATGGCTTTGGCGGGATTCAGCCCTTTAGGACAGGTATCGGTGCAGTTCATGATGGTATGGCAACGGTACAGTTTAAAGGCATCGTCTAGCTGGTCAAGCCGCTCTTCGGTGGCCTCGTCGCGGCTATCGACTAGCCAGCGATAGGCTTGCAACAACACCGCAGGCCCCAGGTAACGGTCGCCATTCCACCAATAGCTGGGACAACCGGTGGAACAACAGGCGCATAATACGCAGTCATACAAACCGTCCAGCTTGTCGCGGTCAGCCTTGCTCTGTAAGCGTTCGACCGGCATGGATGCTGGGAGTGCGGCAACGGATAGGGAATCCGTGCCGCCTTTTTTAGGTGGTGGTGAGTCGTTGATCAGCCAAGGCTTGATTTCGGCATATTGGGCATAAAAATGGGTCATGTCCGGCACTAAATCTTTGACGACCTGCAAATGCGGCAGCGGGTATATTTTGATCGTATCGGGATAATCATTGATCGCCTTGGTGCAGGCCAGCGTGTTCTTGCCGTTGACATTCATGGCACAGGAACCGCACACCCCTTCCCGACAGGAACGCCTGAACGTCAAAGTGCTGTCAATTTCATTTTTGATTGTGATAATGGCATCCAGCACTTTAGTCCCGCACAGGTCGGCATCCAGTTCATAAACATCGATGCGCGGGTTTTCACCCGTGTCTGGATCCCAGCGGTAAATTTCAAAACGGCGGATGTTTTTTGTACCTTCTGGTGCCTTAAAGGTTTTGCCTTTAGCCACGACAGAATTTTTTGGTAGCGTGAATTCAGCCATTAGTAGACCCTCTCTTTAGGCATGACCACCTCGACTTCATCCGTCAAGGTGTACAAATGCACGGGGCGATAGCCGAACGTGACCTTATCATCGTTCAACCAAGTTAAAGTATGTTTCATCCAATTGACATCGTCGCGCTTGGGGTAGTCTTCCCGCGCATGGCCGCCCCTGCTTTCCTGGCGATTGCTGGCAGCACTTATCGACACCATCGCTTGACTCAGCAAATTGTCCAGTTCCAGCGTTTCCACCAGATCAGTGTTCCAGATCAACGACCTGTCTGTCACTTTTACGTCGTTCAATGATTGCATGGCATCCTTCATAGCTAATATACCTTCGTCCATGGTCTTTTGGGTTCGGAATACGGCGGCTTTGCTTTGCATGGTTTTTTGCATATTCAATCGAATCTCTGCGGTAGGATGATTGCCATTGGCATGGCGGAACTTATCAAAGCGGGCAAGTGCCTTATCGCAGGCGTTTTTCGGCAAAGGCTTGTGCTTCGTTTTGGGCTTGATGAGTTCAGAACAACGGATAGCGGCAGAACGGCCAAACACAATAAGGTCAAGCAGGGAGTTGGAACCCAATCGGTTTGCCCCATGCACAGAGACACATGCCGCTTCACCTATGGACATCAACCCTGGGATGACTTTATCCGGGTTGCCGTCTGCGAATGTTACGACTTCGGCCTTATAGTTGGTCGGGATACCGCCCATATTATAATGTACCGTGGGCAGCACGGGAATTGGGTCTTTGGTGACATCGACCCCGGCGAATATTTTTGAGGTCTCTGCAATTCCAGGCAAGCGTTCATGAATTACGGCGGGATCAAGGTGCTCAATGTGCAGATGAACGTAGTCTTTATGTTCCCCCAGTCCACGGCCTTGGTTAAGCTCAACCTGAATGGCACGGCTAACCACATCGCGCGAGGCCAGATCTTTCGCAGAAGGCGCATAACGCTCCATGAACCGTTCCCCTTCGGAATTGGTTAGGTAGCCGCCCTCACCTCTTGCGCCTTCTGTGATTAAACAGCCTGAGCCATAAATCCCGGTCGGATGAAACTGAATGAATTCCATATCCTGCAAGGGCAAACCCGCACGTAACGCCATCGCATTGCCATCACCCGTGACCGTATGCGCGGACGTGCAGGAAAAGTAAGTACGTCCATACCCCCCCGTTGCCAAGACGGTTACGTGGGCTTTAAATAAATGTATCGAACCGTCGTCCAGGCACCAGGCCAGCACACCACGGCACTCGCCCTCCTCCATAATCAAGTCCAACACGATGTATTCAACAAAGAACAAGGCTTGGTGCTTTAAAGATTGTTGGTATAAGGTGTGCAAAATGGCATGGCCGGTTTTATCTGCGGCTGCACAGGTGCGCTGGGCTTGCCCTTTTCCAT
This sequence comes from Methyloglobulus sp., assembly GCF_046714055.1. Taxonomy (GTDB): domain Bacteria; phylum Pseudomonadota; class Gammaproteobacteria; order Methylococcales; family Methylomonadaceae; genus Methyloglobulus. The sequence continues at coordinate 2,427 of NZ_JBKKBJ010000193.1, forward strand.
AATGGGTCGTCATGCCGCCAAACGCACGTTGATAAATTTTGCCTTCCGCTGTCCTGGAAAACGGCACACCGTAGTGTTCGAGTTCTATAATTGCCGGAATGGCTTCCTTGCACATGTATTCGATGGCATCCTGGTCGCCTAGCCAATCCGATCCTTTGACGGTATCGTACATGTGGAAACGCCAATCATCTTCGCCCATATTGCCCAGCGCGGCGCTGATACCGCCTTGCGCCGCGACCGTATGGCTACGTGTGGGGAAGACCTTGCTGATACAGGCCGTACGCAAACCTTTTTCAGCCATCCCTAGCGTCGCGCGTAAACCAGCGCCGCCCGCGCCGACCACGATTACGTCATATTCGTGTTCGGTAATGTTATATGCTCCAGCCATGAATCTTCCTGTTAACCTTGTCTGCGTTGTGGGTTAAATGATGCGAAACATAAAAAATAATGACGCAACTGCTAAAAATAGAAAACCTAGGTTAATCGCCTTGATTAACATGGCTTGAAGTCCCTGGTCTGCAACATAGTCCTCGATGACAACTTGTAAGCCCATGGCAGCATGGTAGAAGACGGCAAGCAACCAAGCGTCGATACACATCGTATTCAAGGGCGACTTCAACCAGTCCACTGTTTGCTGATAAGGGGCATTTATGCACAGATCAAGAAAAACGATCAGCTGGAAGGATAAAGGAACCAAGGCCAACGCCGTAATACGCTGCATCAACCAGTGCCGGGTTGCCGATTTTGCGGCGCTGTTTCCAAATACCGCTATTTTATTAATCATAGGCTTAATCAAATGAAAATCCATGTGGCTAGAGTGAGAATAAACGCCGCTACCAGTTCAATTTTGGCATATTTATCCAGCAGACTTGGTTCGAAGCCCTCACCAAAATCCCAAATTAGATGCCGAAGACCATGGCATAAATGAAAGAACAGCGCGTAAATAAAACCCCAATACATTAATTTTACAAACCAGAAATTAGCCACGCTTTGCATGGCTGCATAAGAGTTCTCGCCTTGTGAAATCGCATAAAAAATACAGACAACAAGCAGCAGTCCTGCGGACAACAGGACACCCGTAATGCGGTGTGAAATGGACATAATGCCAGTAAGCGGTAATTTATAGATCTGTAAATGGGGTGATGTAGGCCTGGAATGTTTAACTGTCATATTTTTCTACACGGGTTGATAAGTTCGCCTAAGAGAACCTCTAAAAATTCAAAAGTCACCTTCCCCCATCGGGATGCCTACAAGGATGTAGGTAAGTAGGGCAACGCAGGAGCAGTTGCCGAGAAGGTTGGGGTGAGGGTATAAGATCACGCTCTATACCCTTAGAAACCATCTGAAAAGCTACTGCGCAAGCGTGATACGGGGTGGGCGGCGCTCGGAATCCTCACATACTCCATGTATGCTCCGGTTCCTGCGCTCCGGCCTCCCCCGCCTGACACCCGCTCGCTACGCTTTTCAGACGGTTTCCTAGACCTCTCGGCAACTGTTCCGCATTACTAAGCCACATGGATGTGGTGAATGCAAATATTGCAGGAGCAATATACCTGTCCAAGTTGCCCCAGTGGGAAAGGGTATTGAGGCTCCCTACTACACATCTCGCATCAATCATACGTACAAACCAGAATTTCTTATGCCACAGGGATGGTAGACTACACCCTACGAGTATAACAATTAAACTGTGTTTTGGACAACAAACGCTTAGCGCGATTGTTTGGCTGTTGTAGGGTAACTTAGGATTAAACAGAATAGTTTCCCTTTAAGAAACTATCAATTAATTGCTGTATTGTTAACAAATTAATACTGCCATATACTATCAACTAAACTGCTTATTTTTTGTTTTTACCTCCTAAAAGATTAACTTAACAAGCGATTTTAGCTGAATGGCTGTAAACCCTGATGATCATTATAAATCATCAGGGCTTCCATTCCAGCACATTTGTTGTTTTGCCTTCACGTTATTTGTAGCTACTTAAGCACTCGTTTTAACCCCCGGCTTAACTCAAACATGCCACTTGTCATGTCCCCCACAAGCATTGAACCCTCCTGATATGTTTGATCCCCCACTCCCCCAGCGCTATTTTTTTAGCCTGCGATTTTTTTGCTTAACTTTCCTGAAAAGAACCGCTAAAAACACCCTTCCTCACTGGGCATAGGCATCTGCTGTTAGCAACAGACAGAAATAATACTGTTATGAGTAACTGATGTTACGCACCTATAGTTAAAGTAAACTATAAGGATGAATACAGAACTATTAGAAATATATAGCGATTACTTGTTGAGTTCCTTTGGTCAAACGACGGC
>NZ_JBKKBJ010000194.1:0-12990 GCF_046714055.1 Methyloglobulus sp.
CTACCCGTCGGGCCAAGAAAATCACCAGCGATTTCGATTGGGTTTAGCGCTTTAGGCTCCGAACTAAGCCCTGGCACGATCTTACGTAAGATGATCCCTGAATGTCCCGAAGGACGCTGCACGCATAAGCACACACAGTCAGAGAGGTGGTGCAGGGTTTAAGCTGCTAAAGCCACCGAGTAGTTTTCGTCATTTGCGAATACTTATTTTCTGTATTATTTACGAGGTGTACAGTCCTCGGCATGCACTCAAGGTTTCGCTACCCACGTCGAAGCCATGTCGCCCCCTCGATTGTTATTCTAACGGTTGAGACCAGACATTACCAAGATAATTCCATTTGTTTTGTAACTATCGCAGATACAGGATTGAAGGCTAAAGGCTAAAGGCCAAAGGCACAAAACAGCAGGTTTAACACCTTGAACCTTGAACCTATATTTTAATTAATCAACATCCGTGTCAGCGGATTGTCACGGCTTATTTTCTCTGGTTTATAGCTATCGCCAGCACTGCATTGCTCAGTTATCTCGGCAACCTGCCGCAGTTGTTCGGTATGTTGGTTTGTTACGGTTCCTACAATTCCTAGCACTTCCCCATCTATCATACTGATGGCGTTGTCCAGCCCCTTGTTTAGCCCTCTTAACGCGCTTTTTTCGAGAGACGGTTTGAGTTTTTTCATGATAAACCAGGGTATTAACCAGCTTATGAGGATTAACAGACTGCTATGGATAGCGAAATCTACGCCGAGATAGGCTTTATCAGTGGTGTTGCTGTCATAATATCCGATAAACACTTGATAACCGACCCAGCTTATTGCGGCTAACGGCAAGACAATTTCACAAAACCTGACGAACTTCAAAAAAGCCCGGTGTAACACGTTACCGGGATGGGCTAGTGCTTGCCTGACTTGCAATTCGCTTTGCGCTTGGATGATCTTGGGCGCTTTGGTTCTGACGATGACCAGTTGATTTTTCAGGGGCGCAACGGGCAAGCCCAGTTCATCGACTTTGACGATAAATTCGTCCAAGGCATCGCCAAAGCGGGCTTGCGCCCAATCGTCCCATAATACCGTTGCCGTTTGGTCAGTTTGTGCGGTACCCGTCGTGGGATTGGCTATTAGGTCAGTGGCATGGTCGGCATAGTACGCGGCCAGCTTCTGGATAGGCCAAATAAAACCTTGTTGTAATTGGCTTGAGGTAGTTTGCCACTGGCTTTGCCAGCGTTCTTCGGCCTGTTTTGCAGCGGACTGGGAGCCTAAAACATGGAGAATCGCCTGGAGTTTATGCCTTAATTCATCCTTGCGAATTTGTGTGCCCCGTTGTTCCAGTTCTGCGACTACATGCTTGTTTGACAATGACAAAATGGTCGATTCCAACGATGCGAATTCATCAGGATAAGCGCTTTCTGCACACACGGTTTTGAAAATGATAGGCTCAACAAAACCCGCTTTACCGAGTTGCAGCTTAAAATCTTCATATTGCGCCTGTTGCCCCCTATCCCATTGATTGAGCACAAACAACCAGGCATGACGGCTACCTTCGGACAACAGCAAGCGCCAGGCCTTTTCATCCCGGTAACGTTCGGGACTCACGACATAGATCAACACATCGATATGCGGTAACCACTCGAAAACCAACACTTTGTTGCTTTGTTCGGTGCTGTCGAAATCGGGCATATCAATCCAGATGATATTTTTTTTAGTCCCGTCATCATGCTGGGCAATCCTGATCTTTTCGATGGGCAATTTTTCCGGCAAATGCTGTATCGCCACATCCCGATGATGGAATAGGGTGACTTCGCGTGAAGTCGGCCTTTCTATGCCCGCTTTGGCAATCACCTTGCCAGCAAGCCGGTTCAGCAAGGAACTTTTGCCCACGCCGGTACCGCCCATAAATGCGACAATGAGTGGCCTTGAGCCGTTATGGTTAAATAAAGCTTCTGGCGTTCTGGCATCAAAATCGCACAAAGCTTGCGCCGCTTCCTGGTTTAACCAACCGGCCGCTAACGCTTGTTCAGTCCAACGCTTTGTTTTTTCTACTAGATCAGAGTAATTGTAAGCCATGGCGCTTTTCTATGAGTTGTGATTCAGCTTGCTGTAACTGCTCAGGAGAAATATTAAAATAAGTGACTGAGGATAATTGATCGGACAATTCCAGGAGTTTTTTCTTCATGCTCTCGGTAAATAACGCCTGTTTGACAGCCGTTAATTGGTGCTGTTTTAATTCCGTTTCCACACGACCCATGTAACTTCCTATCGCGCTTTCTGCCAATAAGGAGGTGACTGTCAGCATGGCTGGCGCAATCACCAAATCGTGCATACCTATGCCGCCCGTGTGCAATGCCAAAGCGATAACGGCAGCATCGGCAGTGACTCGGGTTGCCCGCAAGCTATTGAGTATAATGGGTTGTTCTTGTAATTTGTGGTATAAGCGATTTGCCGTATTTTCGACTTCTTCCTGGAAAGTCAGATGATAGCGCTGCGCGGCATCGGCAAAATCTTTGAGAATATCCGCCCGTTGTGTGCGTAGCAAACTGCTAAATTCTTTCCACCACCGGCTTTGCCTGTTTTGTTCCGCCTGATTTAACAACTTGTCCGCCATTTGAATCAGTACGTGTTCGGCAATTTGATTGAGCAAGGTGATTTCCTGGCTGCTATCGGCAATATGGAGGCGTTTGCGGCCTATGCTCATCATTTTCCTGATCGGCCAAGTCAGCACCCTGCGCGTATTCGCCAAAACCCCGGCCAAACCGGGTATTTCCAGCAAATTCAATAACTCTGCCAACGCATGTTGGAAAGTTTCATAATGATGTGGGTGATTGAGGTAATCACGCTGATAACTATCCAACCCTTGCTGAATGACTTGATCGACCAAACCCCGCCAGTCCTTCAATGATAGATGCTCTGCTTGCACGGGCTCAAGCCAGACTTGCCATTGCTTTTGCAGCAATTCCTGTTCTAATCGAGGCTGTTTTTTACGGTTGACCTGCCCCGCTAACCGTTGAAGCTGCTGGGAATCAGGCCATTGCGGCATTCCCGTCTGTTTTTGGTAATACAAGGGCACGACTTCGGGAAATTCATCTTTTCTGACTTGCTGCCATTTATCTTTCAATGAATTGAACAATAAGGCTTCCGAACCTTCACTCAACTTGTTCAAACAAATGATGGTCGGCTGTTGCAGGACTTCCAGCGCCGCCATAATGTCCCAAACGGATTGGTCGGCATATTTCTCTTTACTGACCACTAATATGACCATATCTGCCAGTGCCACCGTCCTGATGACACCTTCTCGGTAATTTCCCGAATCGATGGAATCAAAATCAGGCGTGTCCCAGATTACACAGCCAGGTAAAAACGTGGAGTCTACCGGATTTTGGGTTAAGGAATAACAATCGTGCCGGTCTTTGGATAGCTGGCTTTGCTGCACCTGTTGGAATCGCCCGAAATACCATTGCAAACCGTTACAAGCCGAAAGCGTTACGCCATCACAAAAGCCTTGTGGGTGCATGGTATATCCGGCTAACGGGCTTACTCCTGCCGCACTGCTATTTAACAACACATTAACCACGGAGCTTTTACCGGCCTGGGTCGGCCCGACCACCGCTATCTGTAGGGGATGTCCAGGCGTGGAATTGAACAGTTGCCCTTTGCGAAGAAACGCTTCTGCCAAAATCAGTTGATCTATGCGTTGCTGATATTGTGATTTATTTGACTCATCGCTCAGTTGGCTTAATACTGACTGGTAACGCTGTTTTAGTAACTGTATAAATTCCAGCATATTGAGTTTGCTTAAGTTTATAATTGGCTTACATTTTACTTGGTTTAGCTATTTAGTGTTATACGGAAACCCGCAACACTAAATAGCTAAACCAAAAGTCATAAAGGAAAAGGAGATTTTTTGAATTTTTAGAGATTCCTTTAAATGCCCCATAACTTCGCTTAGCATCGAATATTTGGGCAGTGAACAGACCACACAGCGCCATATATTAACAGTAATAACCATGAATACCCTATCATGGACAGATACATCACACGAGGCACAACAATATGAAACGATCACCCCTGCTTTTTTTTATTATCTTGTGTTTAGCGCTAACTGCCTGTGGTAGAGGCCAACAGATTAACGGCCATACGGCAAGAACTGCATATCGGTCGGTCAAAACTATCAAAGAAAGACTTCCTCCCGATAATAAAGTTGAGTTTGAAGTCTCGTTCTGGACGATAAGGGATGCCAACAGTTCTGAAGACGTATTTCTGGATGCCGTAGACGGCAAATCACCTTGGGAAATTATTGATATGGCAAAAGAAATTTATCAACAACGCAAGACTACCGGTTTTAAAGGCTACGAGAAATATAGTAGCTGGGAAGAAATGATCGCCCAATTTGACAAGGAAAGGATCGAACAAGAACATCGAAAAGGCAGTACAAAGCAGGACGAAAGCAGGAAAAATGGGACGATTTTGTACGATTTAAGAACCCCTAACCGGTAACGCTTTCTGGTTTGACAATAGCGACACAAACTGGCTGGCTTCCAAAATCGTCAGTTCCATCGCCTGGATTAATTGGGAAATATCAATGCCTATCTCAATAAATTCATGTTGCAGCGCGGAAATGGCACGGGCGTTAAGATTGTGCTTGAGGTACAACACCTGATCTTTAAAGGCTGACAGCACTGGCTGAATTCTTGCTTCGGCCAATCGCATGGTTTTAATCAGCCGCACGTAGTTCTGTTTCGCTGCCTTAAGTTGTAGTTTGCTGTTGTTACGCAGCATGCGGTCAGAATATTCATTCAGTTCACTTTCCCACTCAGCAAATAAGGCATGGCTCACTTCTTCAATCGCCTGTATCCTGTCGCTCACGGCATCAGATTTCGACCGGCAAAATTGATATTGCCTGTTCAGCAGATTGTACTTTTGCTCTAAGGACGTTTCATTAACGTAGACAAACGACTTAAACTTTACCAGCGCATCTTCAAATTCATTCCTGGTTTCTTGAAGGCTGGAGCAAGCCTGTTCCACTTGGTATACCACGATGTCGCGCTTGTGCTCGCCGATAGATTCTCGGGCGCTGTAATAAAAATTTCTGAATACTTTCGAGAAAAATCGACCCAGCAAGCCAAAAACTGTTTTCCTCAAACTATTTGATAGCGATTTTCTGGGGCTATGATAAGAAGTCTTCTGCATGTACGACGTTTACTTTAAAGGATGTTTGTTTGATGAATTCATAGAACGACACATCGACAAGCTGTTGTTGCACAAGTTTCAGCACATCGAAATCAGCGTCAATATTAACAGATTTGACAAGGATAAGTTCATCCGCGCCTAGCGTTTTAGCTATCCATGCCGACAAACTGTCGGACGTAATATCCCAGGAAGGCGGAATACCGGCCTTATCAAGCTCAATAATATCAGGCGACCAGATAGTAACACCTGGCTGGCTGATAGATTTTCCTAATTCGTCTATTGAAGCTGCTATCAAAAAGTGTGGTTTTATTCCATTAAATAATAAGGCCATTTGCTGCATGGCTAGGATTGCCATAAGGTGCGCGGCCCTGTCATCAAAGTGCCATTGCTGTTGCGCATACCTGACTTGATCCGCAAACACGCCGCCTCCAGGCACAATGACCACCGCCTTATCTTGACAACAGTGTTCAATCTTGTCCAGGCACTGTTGGAGCTTGCCTGATGCCATCAGGCTACCGCCAAGTTTGATAACAATCATCCAACCCTTAACTTGTTCAACAACTTTAGCAATGCCGTGGCCTTATCAAAGCACTCCTGATATTCCTCTTCGACATCGGAATCATCGACGATACCGCCACCTGCCCAAAAACGTATCGTGCCATTCGAATGCACCAAGGTACGTATGGCAATATTGCTGTCCATATTGCCATCAAACCCCATATAACCGATAGCGCCGCAATAAATGCCGCGTCGGCTAAGTTCCAGTTCTTCGATCACTTCCATCGCTCGGATTTTTGGCGCACCGGTAATTGAGCCGCCGGGAAAACAACTTTTTAATAAATCCAGCGCATGTTGTCCGTCTGCCAATATACCTGTCACTGTGCTGACCAAATGGTGCACAGTGGCGTAACTTTCCACGGCAAACAAGGCCGGGACTTGTACCGAACCTTTTTTGCAGGTCTTGCTCAAGTCGTTACGAAGCAAATCAACGATCATAAGGTTCTCCGCCCTATCTTTAGGGCTGTTGCGTAGCAGATCGATTTGTCGCCAGTCCTCAGCGGGATAAGCCCTTCTCGGCCTTGTGCCCTTGATCGGCTTGGTTTCAACCCGGCCATTGACCAATTTTAAGAAACATTCTGGCGATGAACTTAATATTTGCGCTTCAGGGTAGTTAAGGTAAGCGCTGAATGGCGCTGCATTCATCTCCCGTAACATTTGGTAAGCAACCCAGGGATCGCCTACACAATCGGCAACAAAGCGCTGGGAAAGATTGACCTGATAGCAATCGCCTTCTTTAAGGTAATGCTTAATCCTTTGAAAGGCGCGAGTGTAACTAACCTTATCCATATTGGATTTGACCGCACTGGTCACCCTAAAATCACCTTTGTGGCGTTCAATGGGTAACTTGCTGAACAACTCGATTAATGTTTGCCAGCGGCACTCATCGCACCCATGCCCCACCAAAAAACTCCGGTGTTGATGATGATCGACAACAACAGCCCAGTTATAGATGCCAACGGCCATTTCAGGGATGTGTTCCGCATCGTCGGCAATATTAGGAAGCTTTTCCAAACGACGCGCCAAATCATAAGCAAAATACCCGATTGCCCCGCCGTTAAAAGGCAAACCTGCAAATCCTTCGCATGGATTGGCGACCAGTTCTTGCTTCACCAGATCGAAAGGATCATGATTGGAATGTACCACAGAGCCGTTACGGTTTATCTGCGTAATTTCACCATGAGTGACTAATGTAATCACCGGCTCTGCGACAAGAATATCGTATCTGCCCTGCTGGCTATGCGGATAGCCGCTATCGAGAAAAACAGCCCACGGCTGATTTGCAATGGCGGAAAATAACGCGGCACTATCAGTGAGATAAGGCAGCGGCGAAATAAGTTGCTTGCTTGGCACGCTAAGTGTAATCGGTTCGGGAAAGTAACTCGACGATGCAAATGTTGGTAATGATGCCACGGATGGGCTTGCTTGTTGAAATTATTAGACTATTCGTTAGGTTCGTAGGGAGGATTACGACTGCATGGAGCAGGAGGTAGGGCAACGCATGGAGCTGTTGCCGAGACGCGCAAAACCTCTTAATTTTCAGATAAGTAAATATTTTCCGCGCATCGTAATCCGCCATTTCGATAAACACCACCGTTGGCGGATTACGCCCTATACAATTTACCCGCCTTGGGTTGATAAGCCCAGAATTTTCGGATAGTAGCTGGGGTTACCAACTCAGCCTACGGATTAGGCAACACTGAGCATTTTGTTCGCGTAGTCTTTACCTGATGTTGTCGGTGGCAAAAATTTGCCTTCATGTTTGTATTGCACAATGGTTTCCTCGACGATTTTACACAGTTCAGCGAAAACCTGTTTCTCATCGTTACCGTGACAGCCTCCGTAAAAAAGACCGGGGCAACTTCCTACAAAGCATTGATCTTCATCTGACCATTCTACGATTTTCACATAACGATAATGTTCGTTCATTTTTTTGACTCCTCTATTGCTGCTTCAACAACTCTTTCTTGATACTTTTTAGCATCATCCCCTGCTTTTCCAGAAATGACTACCGACTTCATTACTGTGGGATGTACAAAATTCCTGTGACTTCCTTTTCCGCCTCGGTTCACAAAACCAGCTTTTTCAAGCTGGCTGATTAATTCTCTAATTTTTTTGGGCATTATTGCTCAAATGTAAGAATAGCGGTTTTGAATATAACGTAGGGAGGATTAGACGCGCAAGCATTTCAAGCTTCAGATAAGTAAAGGTTTCCTGCACGTCGTAATCCGCCATTTTGCGGCAATGGTTCCATGCCATTTGTCGTACTCCCATCCTTGGGGGTCGAATGAGCACCGTATTGGTGGATTACGCCGCGCCCAAAGGACAAACAAAATAGACAAATCGTCTATTTGCGCGGCTAATCCACCTTACGGCCTTGATGATGGTCGACAACAACCGCCCAGTTATAGATGCCAACGGCCATTTCAGGGATGTGTTCCGCATCGTCGGCAATATTAGGAAGCTTTTCCAAACGACGCGCCAAATCATAAGCAAAATACCCGATTGCCCCGCCGATAAAAGGCAAACCTGCAAATCCTTCGCATGGATTAGCGACCAGTTCTTGCTTCACTAGATCGAAAGGATCATGACTGGAATGTATCGCTGTGCCGTTGCGGGTAATCTGAGTAATTTCACCGTGCGTGACCAATGTAATCGCCGGTTCTGCGGAAATAATGTCGTATCTACCCTGCTGGCTGTGCGGGTATCCGCTATCGAGAAAAACAGCCCACGGACGGTCTGCAATAACGGCGAATAACGCTGCACTATCAGGGAAATAAGGCAGCGGCGAAATAAGTTGCTTGCTTGGCACGCTAAGTGTGACTAGTTCAGGAAAGTAACTCGACCATACGAATGTTGGTAATGATGCCACAAGGACATGCTGAGTTGTTGAATTTATGAGGCTCTTCATCGGGGGGTTATTAAACCGTTAGCGGAAAATAATTGCAAAAATAACGACACGCTTGAAGCGTACGGTCACGCGTCCCATTCAACATTTCTGTACCGCTTGGAGCAACGGCAGCTTCTTGAGTTCTTGGGAGATGACGATTGCACAACGTTTGTATTCCTCGAGATCATCGCCATATGGATCATCGATCCGCCACTGAATAATGCGACCCAGTGGCAATGATGGAAAGAATTGTTGAAGGTCTCTGGCGATCTGCTTATCCATCGCGACTAGGAGATCAAAGGCTGCCAAGTCTAAGTCCCTCACATTTCGGGGAGTATGACTGCTCGCATCTATATTGAGTTGTTGCTCCAAGATATAGATTGCGTTGGACGCATCGCCACTAGTGCCAGGCCGAATGCCTGCTGAAGCGACCTCGACGAAGCGACCAAACTTCTTGCGGGTAATGTATTCCGCCAGAACGCTGCGGCAAGTATTGCCAACGCAAATAAATAGGATGTGTGGTTTCTCCGATGCAACTGGTTGTCCTCCGGTCACGATTTACCTCTAATGGTTCATGGGACACCTAACCTAAAGCTCAGCGGCGCAGCGTTAACGGAGACCGATGGAGCGTTGAGTTAGGCTTGTGTGTTGATTCGACATACGGCGCAATACGGCTACCGCCTATTCCGCCCTACAGATTGCGCCTTACCGCGTCAATGAATAGCCAACATATTATCCAAAGCTTTTTTGGCTAATCTAGCCTCTTCCGGTGGCACGGAAATCTGGTTGATGACATGGCCTTCCGCCAAGTTTTCCATCACCCAGGCCAGATGTTGCGGGTCAGTCCTGAACATGGTCGAACACATGCACAAGGTGGGCGACATGAAATGGACATTTTTACCGTCCGCTTTGCATTCTTCATGCAGGCGGTTCACGAGATTCAATTCGGTTGCAACCAGCCAGCGGGTATTGGGTTCGGCGGCGCGGATGGTTTTCAAGATGTAGGTGGTCGATCCGATGTAATCGGCTTTTTGGCATACCTCAAACGGCGCTTCAGGGTGGGCAATGACCTTGGTTTCCGGATATTTGGCCAGAAAATTATCGATCTGTTCCGGCTTGAACATCTGATGCACGGAACAAAAACCGCCCCAGAGAAAGATTTTGGCGTTCTTAATTTGCTCCTCGGTTAACCCGCCCATCGGCTTGTTAAAATCCCACAGCACCAGTTGTTCCAGCGGGATGCCCATGCGGTAGCCAGTGTTACGGCCTAAATGCTGATCGGGGAAAAACAGGGCTTTAGGCCGTTTTTCAAAACCCCATTCCAGTATTTTTTGTGCGTTTGAAGAGGTGCAGACAATACCTTCATGCTGGCCGCAAAACGCTTTCAGGTCGGCGGCGGAATTGATGTAAGTGACGGGTGTAACTTCATTATCGACATCAATCACCTGCCCTAATTCCTGCCAGCATTTTTGCACTTTAATAAGGTTAGCCATATCAGCCATCGAACAACCTGCCGCGAGATCAGGTAGGATGGTGACCTGTTCGGGGCGGGTCAGGATATTCGATACTTCCGCCATGAAATGCACCCCGCAAAAGACGATGTACTCGGCATCAGACGCTGCCGCATCCCTGGATAATTTTAATGAATCCCCAGAAAAATCGGCATGTTTAAACACTTCATTGCGCTGATAATGGTGGCCTAATATCACACAACGTTTACTCAGCTTGGCTTTGGCGGCAATAATCTTGGCATCGCATTCTTCATCGCTGAGCAATGCGTAATCTTGTATGGGGAATGGTGTCGATGTCATTGCTTAACCTGAATAGCTAAAACCGGATGGCGGGCTTTGGATTAATCCGAATGAATAATCACTCGTGTGTCTTGCTTGTGATTATAAAGCAAACCGTATCAAGTACCAATATTATGGCGTTTTGCAGAATTACAAGCGTAGTAACAGTATTAAATTGTAAAACCACGGCCTTTATCTGACGGCTTCAAAAATGAGCCTGTTTCCTTAGATTACTTGCCAATCAAAAACATCCTCGCCAAAACCAGGACAATAAAAAAACCCATCGAATCAGTAATAGCCGTCAGCATGATGCTGGTGCCTACTGCTGGGTCTTTACCGAGCTTATACCGCACCAAGGGAATACTAAGGCCGACCAGCACGGCCACCAGAAGGTTTATCAACATGGCCGAACCAATGACTATAGATAAGGCCAAATTGTAGTAAAGCACCCAACTCAACAGGCCGATAAGGATACCGATAAACGTCCCGTTCAGCAGTGCAAGCGTCAGTTCTTTCTTTATCATCCGGCGCACATTGACCGCGTTGATTTGCCCCAATGCCAGCGACCGGATAATCAGCATACTGGTCTGGTTACCGGTATTGCCACCCATTGCCGCAACAATAGGCATAAGTGAGGCCAATGCTACCAGTTGCAAGATAGTGTCTTCAAAAACGTCGATAATCCGGGTTGAGGCAAAAGCCGTGGCAACGTTTATCAACAGCCAACCCCATCGGTTTCTGGCGGACTTCCAGACACTGGAGAACAAGTCTTCGTCCTCTTCAACGCCCGCTTGGGATAGGATATCCTCATCGTTTTTTTCGCGGATGAAGTCCAATATGCTATCGACGCACAGTCGGCCTTGCAGTTGACCCTGGCTATCAACGACCGGTGCAGAAATCAGGTCATAGCGTTCAAATGCCCGCGCCGCGTCTGCTGTGTCTTCGTCTATCTGGAACTGGACAAAATCCGTGACCATCGCTTCGGCAACGTGCTGTGTGGGCGAATGCGTAAGCAACCGCTGCAAAGGCAATACGCCTTTGACGACATTATGCTGGTCAACGACGAATAATTTATCGGTATGGCCGGGCAATTTACCTAACTTGCGGATATAGGCAGTGATGGCCCTTAAATTTAGGTCATCCCGGACGGTAATCATGCCAAAATCCATGAGCGCACCGACCTGATTGTCCTGATAGGAAAGAATGGTTTTAAGGTGGGTGCGCTCCTGGTTATTCAATGACCGCAGAATCTTGAGCATCGCCCGTTTGGGGATGTCTGAGGCAAGGTCGGCAATTTCGTCCGTATCCAAATTGCTTGCAAACGTCGCCAACTCCTCCGCTTCCATGCCTGAAATCAGGGTTTGCCTCACGGCATCGGACACTTCCAGCAATATCTGCCCGTCATAATCGGTCTTGATTGCATCCCACACCGTCTGGCGTTGGTCTAAGGGCAAGGACTCAAGAATGAACGCAATGTCCGCTGGGTGCAAATCGGACAACCGCTCCTGCAACCGGACTTGATGCTGTTTGCTGACTAGCGCTTCTTCCAGGTCATGGTGGCTTGAAGTGCTCTTCCGGACCAGTGACTTTTCCAGATCCTGCCTCTCAAGCAGCCCCACGACAGCCTGTAGCTGTTGTTGCAGGAATTGAGTGGAATCGACTTGATTTGGGGAGCCCATTTCTAACTTTTTGATTAGTTTTGTTCTTTTCAATCGTTCCAGATTTGAAAAGGGTTATTGGGTTTACAGGGCAGTACGGGCCAGAATCTCCTGCCAAAGTTCATGGTAAGCTTCAGCAGAACTGCTTCTGCCGCTGTAAGCAGCCAGCGGCATCCGCTCCAACCCCATACGTTCAATATCACTGGCATAAGGTATGGACGTCTTTAACAGCCCCGGATAATCGGCAAGCGCCTCGCGCATTATATCCTTGTGCATGTTTTTTCGCCTATCGACCATGGAAAAAAATGGCACAAGACTGGTATTTTTCAAATCATGGCCTTCGATAAATGCCTTTAACTGCGCTAGCGTCCTTAAAGACAGTGTCGTAGGAATTATAGGCGATAACAACAAATCAGCCGCTTCAAAAACGGCTTCGGACAATAAGGAAATACTCGGCGGGCAATCCAGGAAAATAAAATCGTACTCGTTTGCCAGGGTATTGAGGCGTTTTTTTAGTTGCCGAGTTGGCTTTTTCTTGTCGTCCAGCAGCAAATCCAGGTTCCTGAACGAAAAATCTGCGGGTATCAAATCCAGGTTATCAAAATCAGTGCCTTTAATCAGTTCTTCCAATTCCCGTTTCCCGGCCATCAGATCCTTACTGCCACCTTTGATTTTAGGTTTGATGCGAAAATAATAACTGCTGGCACCCTGAGGATCAAGATCCCAAACCAGTGTACGATAACCACCCTGAGCTGCGTTAAACGCCAGATTAACCGCGCTTGAGGTTTTACCAACGCCGCCTTTAATGCTGTATAAAGCCAATATTTTCATTTCAACCCCGGGTTTTGATAATCATAAAAAATAAGTCAGATTTGATGTTTAGCGCTACCGTAGGGGCAGGCCTTGTGCCTGCCC
>NZ_JBKKBJ010000195.1:0-5432 GCF_046714055.1 Methyloglobulus sp.
CCGGGCAAACCCATACCTTTCTGGTATTGCACTTTGTTTTTGCTCATCTCCCGCCTCCTTTGGTTTCAAGGGCTTGCACTTATGCCTTTGACTTCAAAATTGGCTGTGGGTCCTACGTAATCAGAAACTGCTTTGATTTAGTGGTCATTATAACCGACTTGTCCGGTCATACATTTGGCTGGTCAGGACTTTACGAATCATCAACCTGCTCAGCAAGCTTGGCTAACTGCCTGACCGACTGCCCGAATTGTTCGGCTGATTCTGTCCGCACGGTGGCATGGGCGACCTTACGGCCTTTATGTGGGCTTTTGCCGTATAGGTGCAAATACGCATGATTGATCGCCAATGCGTCTTTGGTTGTGGGCAGCCCGCCGATAAAATTAACCATTGCCGCCTTACCTAGTGCAGTCGTTGCACCTAAGGGCAAATCAAGTATCGCCCGTAGGTGATTTTCAAACTGGCTGGTTTCCGCGCCTTCTGTCGTCCAATGACCGGAATTATGCACTCGTGGGGCGAATTCGTTGGCGATTAATTCTCCATCCACTTCAAACAGTTCCAGTGCCATTACGCCCACATAATCCAATGCGTTGAGCAAACGTGACATATAGTCCTCGGCCTGTGCCTGCATAGGGTCATTGGCGCGGCTTTCAGCAATCCGCAAGATACCCCCTTTATGCAGGTTTTCAGACAACGGATAAAATACGACTGAACCGGACACACTACGGGCGGCAATAATAGAAACTTCACGTGTAAACGGCACAAAGGCCTCAACAATCGCCGGAAGACCTTGCACCACAACCCATGCGGGCTTTAAGTCAGCTTCTGACTTCAGTAGGGATTGTCCCTTGCCGTCATAACCTTGCGTCCGGGTCTTTAGTATCGCCGGAATACCCAGCATTGACATGGCCTGTTCCAGATCCTCAAGACTATCCACTAATGCAAACTGCGGCGTTGGGATACCGAGTTCCAGAAAAAAGTTTTTCTCTACCCAACGATCCTGGGCAAGTTCCAAAGCCCTAGCCGGCGGATACACCCGCGTATGTTCAGCCAGGAATTTGGCGACGGGGGCAGGTACATTCTCAAATTCGTACGTCACCACATCGGCGCGTCGAGCCAGTTCTGCCAGTAACACCGGATCGCTATAGTCGCCATGAAGATGCTCACCCAGTTTGTTGGCACACGCATCAACGGAAGGATCAAGGAAAATAAAATCCAATCCTAGCGGGTATCCTGCCAGTGCGATCATCCTGGCGAGCTGACCCGCGCCCAATATGCCGACCTTCATAATCCGGCAATCCTTGGGTCGGCGTTTTCGAGTACGGAAACCGTTTGCTCACGGCGGTATTCATGCAGGGCGGCGCGGTATTTTTCATGTTTGTTGCTGACTATCGCCGCAGCCAGCAGTGCGGCATTAACGGCTCCTGCCTTTCCTATAGCCAGAGTCCCCACCGGAATACCGGCAGGCATCTGCGCGATGGAAAGCAAAGAATCCATACCATTTAACGCTTTTGACTGTATCGGTACGCCCAATACTGGAATTATAGTTTTTGCCGCCGTCATTCCAGGCAAATGCGCGGCTCCTCCGGCTCCCGCAATAATGACTTCCAGGCCTTTGGCTTCCGCAGTTTCGGCATACGCGAACAGTTTGTCCGGGGTGCGGTGCGCCGAAACGATCTCAATTTCGTGCGGAATACCCAAACGCTCCAGTGTTTCTGCAGCAAAGCGCATGCTCTCCCAGTCAGAGGCCGAACCCATGATTACGCCAACCAATGCTGTCATCTAGTGCTCCTGGTAGTAAACGGACAAAAATTTAAGGGGTGAAATTATCGCATACATCAGGAGAAGTAGCTCAATCCAGCCTTCATTTACTGCCTAAAAGCAGTAATTAACCTTTTTTGGGGACAGTGAACGAAAGGCTGCATGAATACTGGAATTGCACTTCGGTGTTGAATCCGCCTTATGTTTCATTGAATTTATTGAATTTTATTGTTTGTACTGGGCAAATCTGGCTGATACAATCGGTCTAACAGGCATTTTTAGGCTTAGCCTTGCGACTTTTGTCAACTAACTGAATAAGGAAAAACGATGAGTCTTTTTGATAGTTTAGTGCAAACCGCCCTTGGCGGCAATGCAGAAAATCAAACGCAAAATCTGGTAAAAGGTGTGGTAGGTATGCTAACCAACAACGCTGGAGGCATATCAGGCCTGGTCGATAAATTTACCCAATCGGGATTGGGTGATATTGCCGCATCATGGATAGGCAAAGGCGAAAACAAGTCGGTCAGCGCTGCACAACTGGTAGAAGCGCTGGGTGAGGAAAAAGTTGCCGAGCTTGCTAAAGAAGCCGGGATACCAGCAAACAAAGGAGCCGATGTCCTCTCACAAGTGTTGCCATCCATCGTCGATAAAATGACCCCCGATGGCGAAGTGCCTGAAGAACACCACCTGGGCATCCTATCTAAAATTATCCTGGGCGGAATAGGCGTTGCTGGTGCAACCATGGCAGCAAAAGCAATGGCTTCGAGGTTTGGGCATGATGACGAAGCGCCCGAAGTAGCTGAAGCCGCCGCACCAATGGGCAGTCCATCTGCTAGCGCTGCACCAACAGCCTCACCCGCACCGGAAGCACAAGCTAGAACCTATACCGTGGTATCTGGGGACACACTATCTAAAATAGCCAAACATTATTACGGCGATGCCAATCAATGGCCTAAAATTTTCGATGCCAACCGGGATAAATTGAGCAATCCAGACCGGATTAATGTCGGTCAGGTTTTGCGTATTCCCTAGATATTTCAATTTAATAACAGTTGTTACTAAATTGTCGTGTCGCTAACGCGACGACTAATATTTAATCGGGTTGTCGCACCCGAAGGCGAAACACTTTTCTTTGCTCGGGCAAGAAAAGTATTCAAAAGAAAGCCCGCCCGGATGCCGCTTATTTCCTGCGCTCCGGCGTTTTTATCGGGGATTGCCAAAGGGACTCCTGTCCCTTTGGCAACGCACGGCTTCCTTGCCGCGCCCCTGTCGGGCTGTTCCCAATAAAAACGCCGGTGTTTGGCGCGGCATACGGAAGAGGCGTAAATCTTAAGCTGCCTGATCGTTTAATAAGTCATCCATCACGTCTTTTCTACAATGGTATAACGGCTTTTAACCCTGTTTTTATAATTTTTAATGAAGTCCCCCAAAATCTTCATCTACACCGCCCTGCCTTGCGAAGCGAAGCCATTAATTGAGTTTTATCGCCTGAAAAAAGACACTGCAATCAATAGCTTTGCAGTTTATAACAACAATAACATACACCTGACCGTCACCGGAATAGGTAAAAACGGTATGGCTGCTGGTATCGCTTACACCCAGGCCTTATTTTCATCAACCCAAAACCCAGTCTTGTTGAATGTAGGGATCGCCGGACATAAGGAACACCCCATCGGCAGCGTGTTCTTGATCGACAAAATAACCGATAGCGAAAGTGACCGGCGTTATTATCCACCTTTAGTATTTACGCCGCCTTGCCCTACCCATAGCCTGCAAACTGCATCAAGGCTGCAGCTTACCTACCCTCCCTTGCATCTTTGCGATATGGAAGGCTCCGCCTTTTACGAGACTGCAACGCGATTTTCTTCCGGCGAGTTGATACAGTGCCTGAAAATAGTTTCTGACAACGAGTCATCACCTATCAAGAACCTTCAACCCAGCCAGGTATCCGAACTTATAGCCGCACAGCTATCGACCATTACAGCCATTTTGACAGCATTAACCCAACTGGCTGAGCCGCTAAGATCACCGGAATTAACCGAATTCAATCACTTACTGGGTCGATACCACTTTACCGTTAACGAACAAATCCAATTAAAAAAATTACTGTCCCGCTGGCGTTTGGTAACCGACCAGAATATGATTGAATTTGCAGACGGCTCACCCAAAAATAGCAAGGAATTCCTGAATTTGTTGAATCAGTCTCTAAACGAGGCAGAATTTCATTTGTAATGTCCCACATCTCGTATGTAGTCTCGATGAAGTGTAACGAAATCGAGGAAGATCGAAGCCCTGTGACTCTCGATTCCGAAAATTGCACATCTAAGCTTGTTTGTTGCCGCATCGGCCTCGCGCTTGAGCAGTTCCCGGTTGATCCCTATTCCCCAGCGATAGCCTGATAAAGACCCATCAAGCCTGACCGCACGGTGGCAAGGAATTGCCACCGCCAGTTTTTTGGCGGCACAGGCTCCGGCTACTGCCCGCACAGACTTGGGCGACCTGACCTGAATAGCAATATCTGTGTAGCTGACTGTGGAGCCGACAGGAATGGCCTACAATGCCCGCCATACCGGCAGCTGAAAGGCGGTTCCCTGAATGTCGAGTCGCAGGGCTAGCCCACTCATGGGTGTTTCAACAAAACCGGAAATTTTAGCGATGAGTTGTGCAACACGGTCATCGCCGATTATATTAGTGTTCGGAAACCGGTTTTGTAATTCACGCACCAAACTTTCGGGGTTATCTACCAAGGAGATAGCACAAATGCCACGTACACTTTTTGCTACCGAAATCGATCCCAGGGAACACTCGCCAATGGCAAAGCGCAGCCCTCAGGAGGCTGAGGCCAAAGGTTCGAATCCTCTCGGGTGCGCCAACTAGCAATTATAAGAAGTTCAACGAAGCATATAAACCCGCAAGTTAGATTTTTGGAGAACATCTTGGAGAAATCATGGCGAGAAGCCATAAAGAAAGTGCTTGCAGAGACTGATACGCCTCTGCATTAAACGGAAATTTCAGAGCAAATTCTTTCTCGCGGTTATTACGAAACTGATGGTGCAACGCCAGCGGCAACTGTGAATGCTCATATATCGGCATCCATAAAGCACGATGGTGAAAAATCACCGTTTGTTCGTATTGGCAAAGGAATATTCACACTCAAGCATAAAACAACAGCTTTCGCTACAGTTAGCAAAGAAAAAACCACGGAAAATATTACAGCTCCAGAAGATGAAACTTCCGATTCAATTATTCATTCTTTCGGTATGTATTGGCAACGTGACCTTGTTGTGTGGCGTAACGACCCCAAAATGTACGGCAAACAACAGGCACTTTCTAAGCCAGTGGACTTTGGCAAACAAAAAGGCATTTACATTCTTTATGACCACCATACTGTAGTGTATGTCGGGCGTTCTATTGATCGTCCTTTAGGCAAGCGAATGTATGAACACACCATTGACCGCTTAGGTAGTCGCTGGAATCGTTTTTCGTGGTTTGGTCTTCTTGATGTAACCCAAGAAGGCAATCTTCGCGAAACCGCCCTCAATACGTTATACCAATCCCAATAGATTATCATATTAATAAAGCCCATTTACGGGAGCAAAGATTTCGGATGGTGTCGGGTTGGCTGGCGAACTGGTTCCATGCGTGGCAACACACATCAACGATCTGGTCATAGT
>NZ_JBKKBJ010000196.1:0-9194 GCF_046714055.1 Methyloglobulus sp.
CACGTAGGCAGTAAGCCAATAATCCGCCTTGGGGGGTTAGGTTTTTTATTAACACGCCGTGTTCTTTAATGGCTGTAAAAACATCGGCTGCCTTGTTTTTGTGTGTCCTGAACAGGATAAAATTTGCGGCGCTGGGATAAGCGGTTATGCCATCCATATTGCTGAGTTGTTCGTAGACGTGGGCCCGTTCCACGCAGATTTTTTGGGTTTGTCCGTCAAACAGGGCATGGTGAGTCAGCGCAAAATGGGCGGTCACTTGGGTGAGAATGTTGATGTTGTAGGGTAATCGGATTTTATTGAGTTGTTCAATGATAGCTGGCGCACCGACCAGATAACCCAGACGTAAACCTGCCAAACCCAGTTTGGAAACAGTACGCATCACCAGCAGGTTTTCGTACTGTGTCAATTCGTCCATAAAACTGGCATTGGCAAAAGGCGCGTAGGCTTCATCTATGATGACCAAGCCGTTGGCGGCGGCAATAATCTGCTTTATTGATTCGGTGTTGAACAGGTTGCCCGTAGGATTATTCGGATAAGCCAGAAAAATAATACTAGGCTGGTGTGTTGCAATCGCTGCCAGCATGGGGGGCAAATCCAGGTCAAAGGTATCGGGTAGCAAAGGCACGTTGATAAAATTTAAGCCCAGCGACCGGCTGATTTGCTGGTACATGACAAAGCTAGGCTGTGCCGATAACACACTGGCGTTTGGAGGCAAGGCCATCAACAGCATCTGGATGATTTCATCTGAACCGTTGCCCAGTAACACGCCAAACGCTGCCGGGATTTTATTTAGTCCCTTAATCGTTTGCGTGAGTTGTCTTGCTTCGGGATCGGGATAACGGTTTAATTCGCAGGTTTTTAGCGCCTCCAACCAGCTTTGTATGATGTCATCCGGCCAGTTGTAAGGGTTTTCCATGGCATCCAACTTGATCAGGCCGCTCGCATCGGCAACCTTATAGGCGAACATTGCCAAGACTTCTTTGCGGAAAATGGCGGCAGTTAAGTTATTTGAAGGCATGGTTCAGGGTTACGGAGCAACGTGAAAGGTACATGATTAGATCGGTCATTTTCGATATTCTAAACGCGGTTTTCGTCTACCATTTTAACATAGCCCTTTACTTAAGAATCGGCAGTTTAACCTGAAATATCAATTCTGAATCAAGTTCTCAGTTCGCTGTGTTAAAAAGCATAAAAAAGGTTCTGGAAGTTGGAAAATTATTGGCAGGGTTTTTCGACAGAAAATTTCCTAACACATTGAGTTTAAGGTAATTATAAACTACTATTCCATAGCCATAACTTTTCCCTCAAGCAGCCTTGGCATATAGGCTGCAATCATCCTCTGTTGACAACTTAGTGGTACTACATGGACACGGCGATTCTTGATGTGCTAACAAAACAACTTACCTGCGTTTTAAAAAAAACATTGCCCAATATTTCAACTTCTTGGTGGGAGTCACGCGTTCTTGACAAGCTTTCTTTTCAACAACAATTAGTTGCCAAGCAAGAAAAGTTCCCTTCACTCGAACAACTCGATCTTGCCGCATTACTCCGCATTGTAGACCAAAACTGGTTCGAGCTTTCCCAGCAACTCAATCTTGAAAAATCCACCCGCAATTGGTTAAAAGAAGCCCAAACTATTCGTAACCGCTGGGCACATGCTCCAGCAGGCGGGCTAGATAATGAAACCCGATACCGCGATTTGGACACTATTGAACGGTTGTTGCAAGCATTAGGTGCAAATCAAGATGCTTTGAATACTTTGCGGGAAGCCAAAAAAACGCTTCTCAATACACTGAATGAAGGCAAAAACACGATACCTCAATCTCAACCAGCAATTGCAGAAACAGAAACCCTATTCAAATCCGGTGACATTGTTCGATTAAAAGCCCAACCCGCCAAAACAGGGGCTGTGGTCTCGGCATTACCCGGCAACCCGGAAAACCGTTATCAAGTCTTCCATGATGGCACCACTGCAACTTATTACGAATCCCAATTGGAATTGGCAGAAACCCTATCGAAAAGAAAACAGGTGTCGCCTTACGATTTACATGCCGCGATGACCGCCCTGCAACTTCGCCATCCCAGCACCTCCCATTTATATTCATTACGGGCATCCCGAATTAACTTTGTACCCTATCAATTTCGTCCAGTACTTAAGCTGATCCAGTCTGACCGCCCTAGATTGCTGATTGCCGATGAAGTTGGGGTAGGTAAAACCATTGAGGCCGGGCTGATATTGAAAGAATTACAAGCCCGGCGTGAGATTAAGTCGGTGCTGATTATCTGCCCAAAACCTCTGGTTTCCGAACGCAAATGGCTAGAGGAAATGAAGCGTTTCGACGAACGTTTTGAACATTTGGATGGCAAGTCGTTACGGTACTGCATAGATGAAACTCATCTGGACGGCGTTTGGCCTCAAAAATATGCACGGGTAATAGTGCCTTATTCGCTTTTCGATGAAGAACTTTTTGAAGGTAATCAACAAGGCCACAAAAAACAAAATGGATTGCGCTATCTCGACCCACCACCCACCTTCGATCTGGTGATCGTCGATGAAGCCCACGCTATCCGCAATACTGACACCTGGACATATCAAGTAGTCCGTCATTTTTGTGAAAATGCCGAAGCGGTGCTGTTACTATCTGCCACCCCCATTCAATTGCGCGATAACGACCTGTTCACTTTACTGCACTTGCTACGTCCAGACGTGATTACAAGCCGTCAAGATTTTGATCACATGTCCGAACCCAATCCACACATAAATATCGCTATTGAAGCGGCTCGTGGAGCAAAGCCCGAATGGAAGCAGATTGCCAGAAATGCTATCGATGAAGCTTTGGTGACTTCTTGGGGGAAAGGCGTATTGGCGCATGATCCGAGGATGCAGAATGTTTATGACGTGTTGACCGATGATGATGAAAGCCCTCAAACACGCCTCATGCTCACCCGTCAATTGGAAGGACTGTACACATTCTCGCCTTTTATCAACCGAACCCGGCGGCGTGACATTGACAAGTTTACGACCCGTAAACCCGAAACTGTCACGGTTGAGTTCACCACGGAACAGGCGGAGTTACACACGAACTTGATTGATCTGATTGCCCGAATGCTGGCGCACCGACATGGCAATCAAAACCTCAAGTTTATGCTTTCTAATTTACGTAGCCGGGTAGCCAGTTGTGTATTTGGGCTGGCTCCATTTCTGGAGTCCATGCTGCAAGGGCATTTATCGCAACTGGAACCGAGTGAGTTGGATCAAGACATCAACCCTGACGAAATCAGTGCAACGCTTGCTGAATTTCGAACAGATGTTGACTCCCTAATTCGGCAGGCTCAAGCAATCAAAGGGCCTGATCCTAAACTGGATGCTTTTCTCAAAATCATTCGTGATAAGCAGAAACTCGAAAACAACAAACTGCTGGTATTCAGCAGCTTTCGTCATACGTTGTCTTACCTTATCGAAAAACTCAGTGTCGAATCTGTCCGTATCGGCTTGATTCATGGCGACATTCCAGACGACGAACGCCGCGACTTGAGAAATCGGTTCAGCTTGCAGAAAGAAAACTCTAATGCAATCGACGTACTGTTATCGTCAGAAGTGGGGTGCGAAGGGCTGGATTACCAATTTTGCGATGGTATGGTGAATTACGATTTACCCTGGAACCCGATGCGTGTCGAGCAACGCATAGGCCGTATTGACCGATACGGTCAAGAAAGCCAAACCGTGGTGATCTACAACTTCATCACACCTGGCACAGTCGAAGCCGATATTTATGAGCGTTGTTTATTGCGGATTGGTGTCTTTAATCAAGCATTAGGTGGTAGCGAAGAAATACTCGGCAGACTGACGCACGAAATCAAAGAAATCGCCGAAAATTTCGAGCTTTCTGATGAAGAACGCGAACATCGTCTCCAACAAATTGCCGACAACGAAGTCAGGGTAATCCAGGAACAGGCCAAACTGGAGGAAGAGCAATCCAAGTTATTCGGCCTGAGCCAACCTAAACGGGATGAAGACATGATTAAACAAGCTGACAGTTTTTGGCTAGTGCCTATCATGCTTGCTAATCTTATCAAACGCTACCTGAACGACTTGGGCGTTATGAATATCCCTGCATCACTCGGAAATAAAGCCACTACGACGTTGCAACTGGGGCAAGATAGTCGTAATAAACTGTTGGAAGATTTTAAAAAGCACAATTTTTCTGGTGAAGCGGCGCAATCCTGGTCACGCTGGTTGAAGGGAGATAGTCCTTATCTTGAGCTAACCTTTAATCAGAAAGTCGCAGCGGAACGCCGGGATTTGCCCTTCATTACCCCAGCACACCCACTCGCCCAGCAAGCGGCGCTTTCGGTTGAACCCGAAACACCATTAGAATGCAATTTCATGGTATACAGCGATACATTGCCCGTCGGGCAACATCCTTATGCCATTTATCGCTGGCAAAAACTGGGCTTAAAAGAAGATTTCACCTTCCAGCCGATATGCACTTGCCCTGAACTGACTAACCAAATGCTGGCATTGCTGGAAGCCGCCGAACCCTTAGAAAAACAGGGTATAAGCATTAACCATGATAACGAACAAACACTGGAAAGGGTTCACTATAATCTTTGGCTGGATACTCGCGCCGCCCATATTGAACAAGTCCAACAACACACACGTTCTCGTCTTGATTCATTAAATACCACCCACGCCGCCAGAATTGCCGTCCTGGAAGAGCAACGAGACGAGAACCCCAGCGACAAAATCCAACGCATGAGGACATCGCAAATAGCCTCGGCAAACCGGGATTACCAGAAGCAAGTGGGGCGGTTAGAGCAAGCCAGTAAACGGGCGGATATATTGGCTGAGGCTGTGGCGTTTGGGGTTTTGGAGATTTTACAAAAATGACAACAGATTACGAAAGAATACGTCAAAAAAATATCGAGGAATATGGGAAAGGTACGCGTCACCTTTCCTATTTTTCTGACATTTATTCGACTCGAACCCATTTTATTTACGAGGTGCTACAGAATGCGGAAGATGCGTTGTCTAGGCGATCAGCCGACAGTTCTCCGGGATATGTGTATTTTAATCTTTACCCTGATCGGTTAGTGATTCGCCATAACGGAGAGCCATTTTCAGAAAAAGATGTAATTGGTATTTGCGGTATTGGCGAAGGGACTAAGGTTGGAGATTACACTCAGATTGGTAAATTCGGGATTGGCTTTAAATCTGTCTATGCCTACACTTTTTTTCCGCAAATTCATTCCGGTGACGAACACTTTAAGATACAACGTTTCGTTGAGCCACATATAATTGACAATGTGGGAAGTGAATACACCTTGATTGTACTGCCATTCGATAAGCCACAATGCAGACCTGAATGGGCATTTCGAGAAGATGTAGCCGCTGAAAAAGCAGTATCTGAAATCGGTAACGCTCTTCAGGAATTAGGCATCCGAACCTTGTTGTTTTTACGACATATCGAAGAAATCAAATGGACATTGCCTAATGGGAAGTCTGGCCATTTTATTCGGAGTAGCTCTCCCATCGAAAATTACAATGGGATACGTAAGGTGGAAGTTCTCGATCAGGACGTAGACCTTGAAGATTGGCGAATTTTTTCACGGGATGTAACAGTGGAGGATACCGGAAAATCTCATACCGTTCCCGTGGAAGTAGCTTTTCTGGTCAAAGACGGCTTCGTCACGAAAGCTCAAAATACACAATTAGTCATCTTTTTTCCGACTGAAAAGGACACCAAACTTGGCTTTCTCATTCAGGCACCATTCAAAGCAACCAAAGCACGAGACAACATTAAGGCCGACGATACGGCCAATCGGCAAATGATACAAACGGCAGCGGAACTCGCTGCCGACAGCTTGGCAATCTTGCGCGATATGGGGCTATTGAATGTCGCTAGTTTTAACGCACTCCCAATACGACTGATGGACTTTCAAGATAGTCCATTAAAATGTGTTTATGAAATGGTGCGTAAAGCCCTTAAAACCGAACCGTTGTTGCCTGCACACGGCGGTGGTTTCATCAAAGCCGATGAAGCCAAGCTGGCGCGTGGTAAAGATTTGGTTGAGTTGTTTTCACCAGAGCAACTGGCTGTATTGTTCGGTAAGGCAAAGTTGAACTGGCTGGATGCGTCCATCACCGAGAGTGGGGAAACAACGGATTTGCACCTATATCTAGTGGGACGCAAGAAACAATACTTGTACGATAATGCGACAGCGGTAGAACCGCTACTCGAAGGAATTCAAGTAGAAGCCGATACGCTGGCTCCAAAGCTAACCGAAGCTTTCCTTGGCAAACAGAGTATGAAATGGCTAGTGCGGTTTACTCTTTACGCCATACAAGGCGCACAGGCAATTAAAAAAGCACCGTTTATTCGGCTCAAATCGGGTGAACATGTTTCACTGCCTGAAAACAAATCTGTGTCGCCTCCCGCTTGGTTTACTCCCGATAATAAGTCTGATTTGGATTTGGCGATGTTTCCATTAGTACACGACGAATTGATTGCAGATGAAACAATCAGGCTTTTTCTGGAAGAAAAAGGTATTCGTAAAATTGATGCCGCAGCAATAGTGGAAAAATCGATTTTGCCCGCATTTCAGAAAAAAATAAATGCTGAAAATTTCGATGAGGAAATTTATCGTAGCCATTTGCGCCACATAGTAAATGCTTATAACGAATCCGATAAATCAGCAAAAATCCAACTCAATAATTGTTTAAATTCTGCATCGTGGCTTGCCTGTATCCGTGCCAGCGGAAAATCGGAAGAAATAATTTGGAAAAAACCAGTTTCGGATTCTTTATCGGATTCTTTATTTGCTAGAACTCCTAACCATGAAACTTGGTTTGCAGGATTGGAAAGTGTTGAGGCTTATTTTTTACATCCATTAATTGAAAACTCATTGCTTGAGCAATTAATTCCTTTAGCGAAGCCCATAGACGTGTTGACTAAAAATCTTGAAGCTTCTGATTCGGGAACGATAACCTTATCAAATTCCCATAGTAGCAACAAACGTGGTTTGCACGGCTTTCGTCCTGATGCAAAAATTATAGGCCTCAAAGATGCCTTAACTCAATGGAATAAAAGCAGATTTAAAATTCTTTGGAACATATTGTTAAATGCACCGCGGATAATTAGTGGTGAAACACAATTTGCAAGTAATTACCAAAAATTAGACGCAGCTCCAAAAAAGCTCGAATATACGGAAGTTGGTAACTTATGTCGTGATCATTCCTGGCTGCCCGATCAAAATGACGTTTGGCACGAACCAAGCAAATTGTTTCTAACCGATTTGCCAGAGGAGTTTGATACAAGCTCTATCAGTGCCAGGGAAGTAGCAGAAAAACTGGGCATGAAAAAGCCGGAGGTAGAACAAGCGATTAATATTCTCGCTGGGAACGATCCGAACAAATTAAGCCAACTCGAACGTTTTTTATCTGCATCTGAAGCTAACCGGGAAAAAATGCTAAAAATTCTTCCCGAAGAAAGTGCTCCAGTCCCAGCCCCTTCATTTAAGGATAGGCTTAATAGCCTGAATCGCCCACAACGAGGCAGTATTTCGTCAAGTAATACAGACGATCCAATCGACCTTATCAAAAAACCAGAACTTTACCAAAATATAAGAGATCAAGAGGTTGAAGGAAACGTAAAACTACACAAAACAACTTCCCAGACTACTCGTTATTTGCCAGTGCGTGAATCATTATCGAATAAATACGCCCGTGATTTTCTGTATGAGCAGTATCAGGGGAAATGCCAAATCACTGGCAACACATTTACTAAAGCCTCGACAAATACAAACGGCGAGGCCGAAAACTATTTTGAAGCTTGTTCGCTACTTTCTTACAACAACGCCGATTATTTAAACGACGCAGGGAATATGCTTTGCGTCAGTGCTGACGTAATGGCAAAGCTAAAACACGCCAGCTTCACTGGGCTGGATAAGTCTAACTTAGGACCCATAATAGAAATTTTTAAAATCAGGAAACCTGGGGAACTGGAAAATATTAAGTTAAAGATTCAATTGGCGGGCGAAGAATGCGAAATTACCTGGAGCGAACGCCATTTTGCCCGGTTAGTGGCTTTATGGGACAAAGCATGACCTTCAATAAAATTTGAATTGGGTTGTTGTCAACTTATTTTCTGCGGACAAAGACTAAACGCCACCAAAAGAAATGCCTTTTAAAATCGGCGACGTTTATTATTTTGAAGCGGTACAGTGCATTAAAAAAATTGAACATCACCACATTGAAAACCGGTTGGCACTTTGCCCCACCTGTGCCGCGATGTACCAACACGCCCGTGAAACCGACGACACCGAAATCCGCCAACTTATCGCCACCCATGACGCGCCTGATGATGCACCCTCGGTAGAAATACCGGTGACACTTGCAGGAAAGCAGCACAATCTCCGCTTTGTTGGCATACACTGGTTCGATTTAAAAACAGTTTTACAAAGCCTTAAGTAGCAAGTAACCCGTATGAAGCGCAACGTAATACGGGACATCGAAGCTACGAATCCCCGGATTCCGCAAGCTCCATCCAAGCTGCTCGCTACCCAGCTTGTAATGTTTTATAACGCTAAAACCAACTTAAGCCCGTCATTAAGATCGTTAAGTTGTTGTGAATTCAATCTTGAAACTTTTTCGGTGAGGAATGCTTTATCAAGTGTAATGATTTGGCTGACATTAATCACCGAGTCTTTGCTTAGTTTGGACAGCTTTTTCGGCAACAAACTATTGCCGGGCGCATCTATTAGCCGGAGATTGGATGTTATGACAGCGGCAAGAACGGTATTTATATTGCTTTCATTAAAGTTGTTTGAGGACACAATGACCACAGGCCTTCGAAATCCTGGCCCTGAACCTCTAGGTTCGGCCAGTGAGGCCCACCATATTTCGCCTCTCTTTATTACCATTCTTCCCTGTTTAAGGATTGCCTCTGGAGATTGTAATAATCATCTCCAAGGGAATTGCTTTCGCTAGCAAATACTTGGTTGAGCCTGGCGGTGACATCCCGATTTTTATTTTGTTCAATAAAGGCTTCAATGGCCTTTGAATAGAATTCGCAGCGGCTCACACCAAGCCGATTGGCTAGGGAGTCCGCTGCTTGAAAAATGGGGTCTGGTATAGAGATGGCTGTTTTCATGGTTTTAGTATAACTATGGTTATACTGATGTGTCAAGAATAG
>NZ_JBKKBJ010000197.1:0-4869 GCF_046714055.1 Methyloglobulus sp.
CCGCCCATTCACTTGGCCGTCTTTGCAACTCGCCTGCTTCCCGCATTTTGGACAATCCATCGCAACCTCCCGGTGCATGTTAATGACCCAAAACTTATACAGTATCTATATATAATTAGCAATGCCAGTTTTTTAAACAACGCACTGACGCAACGCTTTCCCGAACCTGCCGAGCGAGAAGCGTTGTTTAAAGTCCTGCTGGAATGTGTCGACCTCAACCGCAATCAACGCATAGCCGAAGGTAAAAGTGTTGCTGAATTGGCCGCGAGCAGTCCAGGCTTACCGGCAGAGCATTTGCAGTACGCGCTGGACTACTTCGCCAGCGGGCAGATGCGCATTCTTGAAAAACTTACCGTAGACCCACCGCGTTACCGTCTGCCGCACGAAACCCTGATTCCGGCATTAAGGCAATTGGGCGGCAAGATTTTGAGCGCGGTTGCCGAAGCGGAATTTCTGTTACAAACCGCCTATGCTACCTGGCAAAATAGCGGAAATAACCGCCGTTATCTATTAAGCGGCAAGGAATTAAAAAAGGTAAGACAATTCCAGCAGCAGCTGGATTTGCGCGACAGGGGAGTTTATTTACAGCGGAGCAAGCAACAGAAGCTAAAAATGTTAGGGATAGTGATTGCCGTCATGGCCTTAGTGCCGATTTTCGCGTACTACAGTTATCAAAGCTATCTTGACAATAAATATCACAGTGCCTTAATGGATTGGGGCTTGCCTGGCGACATTATGGATTATACCGGGCAATTACAATTACTATCGATTAGTGATAAGGATGTCCGGTATTTGGACTGGTTAGCGGATTTTAAGAAACTCACCACGCTGACCCTGGATTTGAGAGATATAAACAGCGCCGACCTCAGTGACTTGCGCG
The DNA here is from genome assembly GCF_046714055.1 of Methyloglobulus sp. Taxonomy (GTDB): domain Bacteria; phylum Pseudomonadota; class Gammaproteobacteria; order Methylococcales; family Methylomonadaceae; genus Methyloglobulus. The sequence goes on from NZ_JBKKBJ010000197.1 coordinate 881, forward strand.
AACTCAAGCAACTCACCACGGTGGCCCTGTATTTGGGCAATTCAAACATCACCGACCTCAGCGCCTTGCCAGAACTCAAGCAACTCACCACGCTGACCCTGGATTTGAGCGATTCAAATATCACCGACCTCAGCGTCTTGCCAGAACTCAAGCAACTCACAACGCTGACTCTTGTTTTGAGAGATCCAAAGATCACCGACCTCAGCATCTTGCCAGAACTCAAACAACTCACCACGGTGGCCCTGTATTTGGGCAATTCAAACATAACCGACCTCAGCACCTTGCCAGAACTCAAGCAACTCACCACGCTGACCTTGGCTTTGGGCAATTCAAAAACCACCGACCTCAGCCCCTTGACAGAACTCAAACAACTTACCACGCTGACCCTGGCTTTGAAAGGTCCAAGAATCACCGATCTCAGCACAATAACATCACTCAAAGCCAGACAAATAACCCTGGATATACAGGATTCGAAAATCAATAACATAAAAAGCTTACCCAACCTGACCAGGCTAAAAATGGGCAATATTTATAGCTTGTAAGTGTCAGGTAAGGTGGGCTGGCTTTTTATGGTACGATGCAAAGCTATAATAAATAGAAAGAGAGACTATAGTTGAGCGGGACGGGGTATGTCCCCGTCCTGAATGTTTCAGTGCCGAGCAATCATCCCATTCGTTAAACATTGCAGACGGGGTGAGTTACTTTCGTAGTGATTTTATGGAAAACATGTACGACCATAGACTGAGTTACGAAGTCCATCAATCGCGAACGATGCGCCTAGTTCCTAATTACCTCCTGTTGATCTGCTGATTTACAAATCCTCAACCATCAATATTTTGTAAATCTCATAAGCTGGTTCTTCATAAGGATGAACGCAGAGTAATGATTGCACGACTTCCTTTACTGAGGCATTGTTGCAAATCATTTCCACCTTGGCGAATCAGGGCAAGCTGGTTGAAATTGACGGCTTAGCCAAACGTATTGAAGCCTTGGAAAACCAGAAATGAGCATTAAAAACAGGCTGAACAAACTTGAGGCGCAAGCACGGCTCAGGCAACCTACCCAACAAGATATTGATGAGGCTGAATGGTTTGCAGCACATCGTCGTCATGTTTTTGAAGGTGCGCCATTGCCTGATAAGCCTATGCCTAGCTCGTTCGACAATAAGAAACTTCCTATAGGCCATGCTAAATTGTTGATTGAGGCAATAGAAAAGGTGCGCGATGGGCTTACACAACAGGCTGGTTAAGCTGGAGAAATCCAGGCCGATTCAGAAAATGTCAAAAGCAGAATCGCAGGTAGAACTAACTCGCATAAAGGCTCAATTAGTAAATGCCCCCTGCCCAAATTGCCCGGACTGCAAAACCCAAAATCAATGTGTTGCTCGGCTAATGAAAGCCAGGGAATATATGGAAATAATCGACGAACTTCCGAGATGCTTATCATGACATTAAAAACAAGATTGGCTAAGTTGGAAATAACGCACTCAGCAAAGGCAGAGCAGTCGCATGAACCCAATGAAGAAACCCGGCAATGGCTGAATGGTTTGGTGCGGCACTATAACGAAGGCACACCAATGCCACCGACACCCAAAGCGCAGCATAGGCCGTTAACCAAAGCCCAAGAACGCACAAAGGAATGGCTAGATAAAACCCTAGCGAGGTTACAGCATGAGCATCAAGCGGCGGGTTGAAAAGCTGGAAAAAAGCCACATCCACGAAATCTGTTTAGGGAATTTGATCGATTTGATCGATGGGGCAACCCACGGCTAACGGAACGGTTGAAAAATGCCAAGCTACCGAAAGGGCTGGCGGCTTTTCTGGATAGTGTCCAGGATGGATTGCCGGAAGTTGCGCCATGAGCTTGAAAACCAGGGTAGCTAAGTTGGAACTGGCACAGGGCAACACCGGATTGCCGTCATTGATAATCTATTTTCCTGATTACGAAACCCAAGAAGAAGCACTTGCTAACTGGGTTGCGAAAACTGGGCGTGAGCTTAGGTTTGATGATGTGATGTTTGTGCAAATCGTGGGCATGAAGCCTGGGAAAACTAACTTGGAGTAAAAATCAAACGATACCATTCCATAGACCAACCTTGACTATCAGCTATGCTCAAATTTATTGAGGACAAGTTCAAGTTTCAATAGTATTGATATTGTTTTGCCGAAATATTGGCTATACTTAATAGGCGTTAGAGTGTTTAGGGGGGAACTCATGAAACATATTTATTAATTGTGTTAATCTTTTTTTCATTGCAAGCGACAGCCCTGGAAAAGTGCGTCATCAACGGTAAAGTGAGCTACAGCAGGGGCTGTGCAACAAACAGGGCGATCCGCTGGACACCAAAGACCTCAATAGGCAAGCAAGGCAAAATGCCGTCATAAACCAGAGGCAACAAGAGCAGGAGATGCTAGAAGCCCAAGTTCGTGCAAATTCCCCTGAACAAAAAGGACTGTTCAGCAAAGAAGAGTTGGAGCTATTGAAGCGCCAAGCGATGGAATCGGGTAACCTTACTGAAGATTCATTAGGTGAATATATTAACAAGAAGAACCGTGCCAAAAACGCACGGAGGTTATTAGAACTAAGATGACCTAATTAGTTTATCAGCACCTCAAGCCTTTTTCCGCAGCATGGCAAATACATCGGCGGTAGATATCCGCCCTGGTTTCATATTTTCTATAACACAGTCATCGTAATTATCAACTACCCAAGCATGGGCTAATAACGGGAAAGCTGCAATTAATACGCACGAGTTATAAACTAGAAAGTGGCGGCTCAGGTAATGATGCATCGTCATCTACGCGCACCGAATCTACTCTCAACGGAAATGGGCGTGAGTGTCGTCAAAGAATCAAGAGGGGCAATTTACCTGCCCCTCATACAAACACCTTCAATACAACCTTGCTTCACACAGGCAGAACCCGGCCCACAGTCGGTGTTAAATGAACATGTGTTGCCATACGTGCCATTTATATCAAGTGGCGCATAGACAGGTTGGCTGTCGTTGCTATTGCCTGGAGAGATTCCGCCAACACAAACGCCGTAGAGTGAACCCGATTCTTTGGCACATTTAGTCCCTGGGTTGCAATCCGTATCAAATGAACAAGCCATAACAACAGTTGGAAAAACAAGAACAGTGACGGCTAGAGATTTCAGAAACTTCATTTTGCCTCCTTGAGCAAGTTGTTTAACCTGATTATTAGGCAAATTTGCCTATACAATGATTCTCCAGTTGCTACAGGTATAGGCTTTTATTTGGCAATCACGCTAATGGTTTAGTTCGCTTAACATCTTTATTGTTTGTGCATTGCCTTGGTCTGCTGCTTTGCGATACCAATAAGCGGCTTGGTTATAGTCCTGAGCTACGCCTTCACCATTATTGTACATAAACCCTAAAAATGTCTGTGCTTTTGCCTCGCCTTGTTCTGCTAAATTTTGATAAAGTGGCAAGGCTTCTGCATACCGACCTTGGTTATACAATCCATATGCGCGTTGAGATATTGCTTCAGCGTTGTTAGCTTGATGTTCAGGTTGAGTAGTTGTGTTAGTAGAGATTTCTGGGCTAATACTGGGTGTTGGCTCTTGTTGAGCGTTTTTCCCCATGATGTTCAATACGGACACAACTATAAGAAGACAAACGAAAGCTAAACCGAAAGTGGCTTTTTGAATCCAACCAATAGGCTGTTCATATACTCGAAATCCCGTAGGCTCATCGTAACTCGCTTGCTGCCCCCTTCGAAGCCTGACGGATTGATTTGCCATTGTGAACAGACCGATTATGGGCCATCCCAAAGCAAGGCCACTCACATATAACTTCCTGATTAGAAAGATACTTCAGCTATGCTCTACTGAAAGGCGTAAACTGGAGGGTGGGCAATAACGAGACGCATTAAAAAATTGCGGGGTGTGGCAATGGACGCGTCGCTCCCTTTCATCGAATTCTTCCCATCCCGTTTCGCCAGACTAGCCGTGCTGGCGATCTTGGGAAT
>NZ_JBKKBJ010000198.1:0-10301 GCF_046714055.1 Methyloglobulus sp.
CCCAAAGCGCGGCACGTCATCGGCAAAGCCCATACGGTGGCAATTGGGCGTGACGACAGCGACACCCGACACCATCTTGGCCGGATGACACGGCGCACCAAAGTGGTCGCCCATTGCGAAGGCCTGTTCAATGCAACCATCAAGCTTTGGTTTTAGCTAACGCAACCCCATGTATTCCGGGCATATCAAGAAAAAACATTATCTATATTTAGGTAAATACTCTCAACAAACTTATTCAGCAATTGCTTATTCCGCTAGGCAGCATATCGCATTGGTGACCGAAAAAACCGATAAATTGATTGTTGGTTTCGATTAGCTTGTTGTGAATGGTTCCACGCGCGATATTTTAGTTCTGGCGATTTTTCTGCACGGATTGGGTTTGGAAGTGCAACACTTAAACTCCGCTTGTTACAGACAAAAAACGATGTATCTATATCAGTGCATTCAAAGCACCAAATTAGCGTAAAATTTCAATCATAAGATCAGAGAGTAGGCCAACAACCAAAGTAATTGCCCGGCATCTTGCTTGGCGTATTTATTGCTTTTATTATTCAGTTTGTTAACTAAAACTGTTGGGGACATCAGTATCCGTCAAAATATCTCTAAAATTCGCCGAGACTATAATGTATGGGTCGCAGACGAAACCATGGAAGACTATGCCTTGCGATTTGCGCCACGTACGTTTCGTAAATGGTCGGAATTTCAGGTAGCGAATACCGCCTTTGGTTCTATTTCGTTCCTGGTATTGGAAGCGATAGGTGGTTTTTTGTCGATCAATTATGGTTTTACCAACGCAGTTTGGGCGATTCTTGCCGTTGGCCTGATCATTTTTATCACCAGCTTCCCTATCAGTTATTATGCCGCCCGCTACAACATTGATATTGACCTGTTAACCCGTAGCGCCGGTTTTGGCTATATCGGCTCGACGGTCACCTCGCTCATTTATGCTTCCTTTACGTTTACCTTATTTGCGCTCGAAGCATCGATCATGTCGTTGGCTATCGAGCTGTACTTCCACATCCCTATCGCCATTGCACATATTGTCAGTGCTGTCACCGTCATTCCGCTAGTCACTTTTGGGATTACCACCATTAGCCGATTGCAATTGTGGACCCAACCACTGTGGCTATTGTTACTGATAACGCCTTATGTCGCCGTGTATATGCACGAGCCCGAAGCCATCATGACGTTGCAAACGTATTTCTGGATTGCCGGTAGCGGCCAAGGTTTTAACTGGTTGTTGTTTGGCAGTGCGACGACCGTCGCATTCTCCATGGTTGCACAAATCGGCGAACAGGTGGACTTTCTTCGTTTTATGCCGGAACTCACTGCCAAAAATCGGCTACGCTGGTGGGCGGCAACACTGACGGCCAGGCCCAGGATGGATTTTGTTTGGCATGCTCAGGCAGCTTGGCGGCGCCTTGCTGGCCCATCTCGCCGTTCGCCATGGCATAGCCCCCGCACATGCCCATGAACCGACGCAAATGTATCTGATCGCTTACGGTGAGTTGTTTGATAGCAGCACCGCCTTGGCAGTGACGACTTTGTTTGTCGTCATTTCACAAATCAAAATCAACGTGACCAATGCCTACGCGGGATCTTTGGCTTGGTCGAATTTCTTTTCGCGTTTGACCCACAGCCATCCGGGGCGAGTTATCTGGTTGCTGTTCAATGTCTCCATCGCGCTTTTGCTGATGGAATTCGGTGTCTTTAACGCATTAGAAAAAGTTTTGGGCTTGTTTTCCAATATATCGATAGCCTGGATTAGTGCGGTTGCCGCCGACTTATTGATTAATAAGCCCTTACATCTCAGCCCCAAAACCGTTGAGTTTAAACGCGCTTATTTGCCGGACCTTAATCCGGTGGGCACACTCTCGACCTTATGTGCGTCGGTCATTTCAATTTTGGCTTATTTGGGTTTATTTGGTGACTATGCCCAGGCATTTTCTGCGTTTATTGCCCTGGCCTTGTCGTTCCTGTTGGTGCCTTGTATAGCAAAGTTCTATGGCCGCAAGCGCTATCTGACTCGTTACCATTCTCATAAAAATCAAGACAAGCTCAGCCAATGCACTATTTGCGCCAACCATTTCGAGCAAGAAGATATGGCGTATTGCCCTCTTTATGAAGGTAGTATTTGCTCGCTCTGCTGCACCCTGGATTCAAGCTGCATGGATGCCTGCAAACCTGGATTCAGGCTGGATGATTATCTACAAAAACTTGCTGAATCTTGTTTACCCAAACAACTTACTTTAACAGCCCGGTTACGGTTAATACGTTTTAGTTTGCTGTTTATATTTCTTACCATCATCACCAGCGTGTTTGTCGGCATTATTTACTATCAAGATTTACTGAGCGCCCAACAATATCTGCCCTCATTTAAATTGTTGCTGGAAAATTTTGTTAAGGTTTACTCCTCGTTGCTGGTATTTATTGGTTTGTGCACCTGGTGGTTGATTTTAAATGACGAAAGCCGACGGGTTGCACATGAAGAAACCGCCAAACAAACGCAACGGTTGTTGATGGAAATAGCAGAACACAAAAAAACCGATGCCAAACTGCAAGCAGCAACCCAAGCGGCAGACAAAGCAAACACCGCGAAAAGCCGGTTCCTCAGCAATATGAGCCATGAAATACGCACCCCATTGAATAGCATTATTGGCTACGCCTATATCTTGCACAAAGATCCGACTATCCCCGCACACCGACGACACGCCGTGGATATTTTAAAACGCAGCGGCGAACATTTATCATCATTGATTGAAGACATTCTGGATATTGCCCGTATTGAAGCCTGTAAATTTGAATTCTATAAGGCAGCTATCGATTTCCCCAATTTTATTGAACATTTGCTCAACATTTTTAAACCCCAAGCTGAAGCCAAAGGCTTATCATTTAATTGTCAGATTATGAATACCCTCCCGCAACGGGTCTGGGGTGATGAAAAGCGCGTTGGGCAAATCTTGATCAATTTGCTGGGCAATGCCATCAAATTTACCACTACCGGTGAGATTGTGTTTCGTATTGGCTACAGTTGCGGCGTCACTACGTTTCAAGTCGTCGATACCGGCCCTGGAATACAACAAGGCCAACTACAAAATATTTTCCAGCCGTTTACGCAATTAGCGCATGAGAATTTAGTGCCAGGCAGCGGTTTGGGACTGACCATCAGTAAAATATTGGCCGAGATTATGGGCGGCGAATTGACCGTCAGCAGTGTCCCTGAACAAGGTTCTACGTTCACCGTGCGCCTTTACCTTGCCAATCTTGGCGGTGAACAAGAAAAAACTCAGCAACATTCCATAATCGGCTACCAGGAAAGCATACAAAAGATACTCGTAGTCGAGGATCAGCCGGAACATCGGCAGTTGATTGTTGCGATTTTAGAACCTCTAGGATTTTGCCTGGATGAAGCCAGTTCAGGTGCGGACTGTTTGCGTAAAAGCAAAGAAAATCCGCCTGACCTGATTTTGCTCGATTTATCGATGCCAGGTATGGATGGGCTTGAAACCGCTAAACGTTTACGCCAAAACGGCTATTCGTTACCGATTGTGGTCTTGACCTCAAACGCTTATCCTTCCGACCGTGTCAATGCCATCAATGCCGGCTGCAACGACTTTTTGGCTAAACCCTTGCAGGTGCCGGAACTGCTTTATAAGCTCAAATTACATCTTGGCCTCACCTGGGTTTATCAAGAAGACGATAGGGGGATTCCCGATAAAATGACCCAGCCAACGCCCGATCATCTGCCCTCTGACGTATTGGAAGGCATCAATGCTTACGTCCGCATTGGCGATCTGATGGGGCTTAACCAGTATCTGGCTGAATTAAACCGGCATAGCCCGGAACACCGAAATTTTACACAACGTATCCTAAAACTCAGTAGCGAATTTCGCCTAGTTGACATCAAAAAACTGCTAACTGACCACCGAGAAAATCAATCGCCATGACTAGAGAATTACCTAATGCTAACAGTATTGTCATGATTGTCGATGACACCCCTGAAAATCTGGCCTTATTGTCCGATACCCTCTCAGAATCCGGTTACCGGGTACTGGTCGCAACGGATGGCTTGTCGGCATTAGAGCAAATCGAGCACTTAAAACCGGATATTATTTTGCTGGATGTGCTTATGCCCGGCATCGATGGCTTTGAAACCTGCAAACGGCTCAAGTCTGACCCCAAAACCGCCACTATCCCGGTTTTATTCATGACCGCATTAAGCGAACTGGATAACTTGTTACGCGGCTTTGGGGAAGGTGCAGTGGATTATCTGGTCAAGCCCATACGTCCCCCCGAAGTGCTGGCCAGGGTTGAAGCGCAATTGAAACAAGCACGCACTATTCAGCGTACTGAAAACGCCTTGAATAACAGCCCTTACTCAGCCTTGGCCATCACTGCCGCTGGCAATATCACTTGGCTGCCTGCCGCCGGATCGCGCTGGCTGTGTGATTTTTTGCAACGCCCGACGTTGCCCGACGAATTAAAGGTTGGCTCGCTATTGCCAGCGCCGATACTGGAATGGGTCAAAGCCCAACTCGCCAAACCTGAAAATATCGGACACACAGCGTTTGAAAGTCCCCGCTGCGGAACACGCTTCTCGTTAAAACTAACGCCTTGTCATGATAGACATGAATACCTTCTGCTGATGGAAAAACGCTCAGGAGAATGGAATCTCGATTCTGTCAAAAACTCCCTGGGGCTTACCTTTAGGGAAGCAGAAATACTCATGTGGATTTCCAGGGGCAAAACCAATAAGGAGGTTGCCCTTATCCTGGGCGGCAGCCCGCGCACGGTCAATAAACACCTGGAACACATTTTTGAAAAACTGGGCGTAGCCACCCGTGCTGCAGCCGTGTCTATTGCCATGCAAAAGACTGGCAATCTAAACTCAATACCAGAGGCGATGTAAACTGTGCATCCTGGATCCATGGCATGGCTTCCGCTAAGGAATCAAAAAGGCATAACTCATAACGTGGTGAGGTGTAATCCGTAGGATGCCAATAGCTGTTAGCGTATTGCGCCGCATGTCAGTTACCCAAAATGGCACTATACGCACTGTCATTCCGGAGGGGGTTGCCGGAATTCAGAACACAAGGATGTGAAAAAGGGGTGAAGGGACAATCCCCAACAGTCGTTGTGGCTAAATTTGCCGTAAAACAACGGCTGGATCACAAAATGCACAAAAATGTTGCGTATTTACTCAATGTATGGGGAATTAGCGCTGGGGCAGTGCGGGTTGAAAGGCATGGCAGGCTTGCCGGATAATGTCTAACAAGGTTGAATCCTGTAGGGATGGTTTGGTTGTTGTGTTTCTTGTAGCCTAACGCCTTAACAACGCACAATATTTCTTCCAACAGTAAACAAGGACGCTAGAAGATGGTAGATAAAGGGGACTAATCAGGCCATCAGGGGCGAAGTAATGGTGCTAGGTGTCAAAATCCAACGATCCCCCTCATATTCCAATACTGAGTTTCTTTTATATTTGCGAACAACTTAGGCTCGGAAATTGAAGTCAAATTACTGAGCCGCATCCAATCCTTTTTCCATGTAAATTTTTTCGTTAGCTGATGCCTCATAATAGCTACATTTGCCCCTGTATAACCATTTATCTGCGAAATTAGCCCCTGTTTTTTCAATGGTGTGTGTATACAAATATTGATCTTTATCTTTGTTGATCTCAATGGTTGTAGTCGTTGATTGTGTTGGGGTATTGAATTCATCGTCGGATGTGGATGGACTTTTCTGCATGTTATGCCCAATTGTCTGTTTGAAAGGAACGCCTGGGCGGATTCCATCGGCACCTTCGAATTCAACGAAAAATTCTCGACATGGGAGCTCAGAATATTCTGTATTTGCGCGGCATCTGCCCTCTTGGTACTTGCCTTCCACGAGGGAGTTATAGGATGTGATAGCACAAGACCAATATTTATGGACTGGATTAATGGGCCCTTTATCTCCTCCAAGCAGTATCTCCGGCAATGCAGAGATTATCACTATCAAAAATGTAATATTCTCCCTTTTCATTTTTTAGATTCCTCGTTAGAGATTAAAGTTTCCGTGCGTTTTTTCATAGGCACAACATTATGATTTATTTTTCCATAAGGGTTTACCCAGAGTTCGAAGGGCGCAATAGCGTCCGCTATTGCGCCATGGGCTGCGGCTATACTCAAAGAACCACAACGTTTTCGTTCACGAATCAACAGGACGGACACATGATACCCTGATGAGCAACAAAGCCACTTTTAGTTCCCTTTACTTGCTCTTGCAGATTCCCGGACAATCCGCACCGCCGTGGGCAGGATCGCAGTTGTCACTTGGATCGTCAATGCAAATGTGGTTATCCGGGCACTTGATCCCCGCGATCCCACCGCAAGCTTGTGGTTTCGGTGGTACACATTCACCTTCGTGGTCGATAGAAACTCCCGCCGCCGCCGCAGTACACGAGTTGCCATAAGTCTTGCCGTCGCAACCGCAGACGGGCCTGAATTCCTTGGTGCAAATGGTAGGCTTGGTTTTGCAGGCACCTTGCGCATCCGCAACCTTGCACTGACCGACACCGAAGTCGCAGTATTGCCCTGTAGGGCAGGTCAGTCCCTTGATAGTCCCGCAAACTGCGTCCTTGGGCGGCGGGGTTGGGTTTGGCGTAGGCTTGTCATTACACCCGGCAAGTGCAAGGGTAAAACAACAACCCATTAATAGTGCGATGTAATTTTTCATGGGGTAACCTCCATAATGATCTAGGTAAAAGTTAAGGAAAGACCTGCAAAGGGCGTTCCACGGTTACTGCTTCGCAGGGGCGCTTACGCAAATCCCGCTGCAATCGGCATGCCCTTTGGCAGGGTCGCAATTATCCGAGGAGTCGTCCACGCACATCTTGCCCGTTGGGCAAGGTATAGCGGCGATGCCGCCACATATTTGCTTAGGCTGGTACTTACCGTCGTAAGCTGTGCCGCCCTTGGGCGGATACTCGATATGCTTCTGAATCGCTGCTGTCCCGGCCGCCACAGGCATCAGCTTGACGACCTCACGCATTTGCTTAGGCTGAACCGTTTCGACATCCATGGTTTCCACCTCTCCATCGGTGTGCCGGGCGGTGTAAACACCGACCACATCCAATGGCACAGGGCTCTTGATTACCACGAATCCTTCCAGGAACGCGAAATCGACACACACGCCATTGATCGGGCAAAAATATCCCGCGACATTAAAGCAGTTCAACTCGGTGGCTCCATCGGGTTGGAGCTCGGCTTTCTTGAACGGCGTAACGCTGAATGGTCCGGGTTCCGAACCAAACTCCGTCGCTAGCGCCACCTTGGCGGCGACTGTAACCGGCTTGTTGGTGGGATTATGGATGTTGACGATTGTGCGGTAAGTACCCTTCGCCAAAGTGCCATCCTGGTGGGGAAGCAACAATGAACAGACAACTTTGGCGGCGTATTGATATTCCGTCTTTATCATCTCCGAGGGTTTCATGGTCTCCGCCTCGTATGCCCCTCGAACCGCTGTTGACCCAAGCCAAAGCGACAATCCCAGCAGCGCGGAAAAGATTTTGATTATGCGTAACTGTTTCATAATAATCACCTCGTATCAGTTTAAGTACAATTAACCCAGGCACTATTTATATAACAAGCCTGGGTGGGGTCATCGAGAGTATTACAAGTTACCGTATATGCTTGTAAAGCTCCCTTGTTTCATCTTCAAATCACCTTAACAAGATTAGCTTTATACTGGGGTTTTTCCTCAATTTTTAGCAGTGACTTCTGGTGAACGATGATTCTTGCATTGCCTACGTTCGTTTCACAGAAACACCGTAAGCGCCTGTGCCCGTTGGACTATAATGCCGCACCCGCACGTAATACATACCTAGGGTGAGGGCGCGGACGATCTGGGAGTTCTGGCCTGGGCCACTGTCGTCGTCTTGGCTTATAAAAGAATTTTGGTTGTTCGGCCCGTTTAGGGAAACGAAAGTATCGGTATTGCCTGTGGTCGCGATAGTGTAGGTGGCGATTTGTGTTGCGTTAAAGATATAGACATCGCTTTCGTTGGCGGCTACGATGTTGCCTTGGATTTCTGGCCCATTAACGACAATCTCGGTCAGATTAGGTTGCGCAGCCCCGCTTACCGAAATGCCATAATTACCTGTGCCTGATGCCTGAAAATGCCGAATCCTTACAAAGTAAGTGCCCGCCGAAAGGTTACTCACAATTCTTGAGTTGCTGTCCTGTCCACTATCATCGTCCTCGGTGACCAAAGTGGTTTGATTATTGGGCCCATACAACGACATAAACACGTCTGTGGCTCCTTGTGTTTCGATAGTGTAGGTCGATGCAGCCGGGGAGATAAACCGATACCAATCGACTTCCCCTGCCTGGCTGATACTCTCTTGGCGCGGCGGAGCGCCTACCGTGAGGTCGGTAATCTGTGGTGGGCCTGGGTCAAGGTAGGAATAACCCAGTGCAATATGGTTTATAACTCGCGCTGGGGTGGGTGGCGATATTTCGTTCTGCCACGGTTGCATGGGGCTATTAAGATTAAACCGTGCATCCCCCTGAAATGGCGATTCTGCCGGATGAAGACCCTGCCAAATAGCCCACAGCCGATCCACATTACAGTGCAGCAGAAAAAACGCGGGGTCATTGGGGGAGCTTCGATCTCCTGCAGAACCTCCTATAAACCCATGCACGATATTATGGATATTGATTTCCAGATCACGCGTAAAAATCGAGAATGGTGTACGAGTAAGAATTCCCTGTACGTCACCTGCGCTGGGTAGATTCTCACCCGAACCAATAGCTCGAGTGAGTTCAACCCTACCGGCAGGGTTATCGCGTACCGTCAGCGGCCAGCGACCGTTGCTGAACGCGAATGCACCCGTCTGCACGGCACCACCTGCCGGTACCCCATTGCCACCCATAAAATCGCTGCCCCAAAGGGATGCTGACAGGGTTCGATCCACTGTCCAATCCCAGTAAGGGAGGGTCACTAAAGGATCAATGGCTTGAAGATCCAATTCAAGTCGGCGTAGAAACTCGCGATGCCACGGGAGAAACAGCGCACTCCTATGAATGCCAGCATCAGCATCGAAAAAAAGATCCCGGTGTTGACGCACGTAGCGGTCATAGACACCGTTCGTTTTTAGCTGTAATACCGCGTTGACAAATCGAGATTTCTCGTCGGTGGTTAGTGTTGATTGATTTTTTCTGATACCCATTTCTGTCTCCTGATTGAAATCTACTGAGCAATGCAGCCTAGTTTGGCGTATTACCTATCGGCGATACGCCTTACAGGTTACGGGTTAGGTTTTAGCCAATTAATCTTGACACAACTTCACAACGAAGCAGTGTTTAGATTGGAGTTCGTAGGAAACAGTGAAGCAAACGCCTTCAAACGACAATAGGTAACATTGCCCTACTGCGCCGCAGGTGTTGATCACAAATTCCCTAGATACACAGCTAGGTCTTTCTTGCTCACAGGGTTCAATGTCACCAAAACAAATGGGGCCTGAAGGGACGACATGAACAGACGGTGTGCCATCTGGTAAGGTCGGAACAGGATTTCCCGCCATATCCGTTATTTTAATATGGGTAATGGTGAAATCATTAAAAGTAACATTGCAGTAACTGTTACAAACGGTAATGCATAAGACTTCAAAATCATTAGTCTCAAAGCCATCACATTTACTGTCCCCCCATTTGACCGAAATGACAGGATTAAGGTCAGGTAGGGCCGCCGGAACACATTCGCAATGATATCCGCCGTCATCCTGGGCATCACTGTCTGGACAGTCGCAGTTCGTGCGTGGCAGATAATTGAATTTTTGTTCACAATGCTTACTAAGATAATCGTCTTGATCCTGCAAAATATCTGAACAAGTTTTACAGCCACTATCATGGTCACGATCTTTATATTTCTTTTTCATTTTCATCTCCTTTTTCCCCTTTAATCTGGTTAACGAAAGATTCCGAAGGGGATGGGAGAAACCTTAGGTCGAGGGAACTTGGCGAGGCATGAGAGTTTTTAAAATATCAACTACAAAACACCACCACGCTAAATTCAATGCTAAGCCAAACACGCAGTTAGTCTTAGAACACCGAATTTGTCTCTAGCCTAAAGGTATTGAAGGTTACCGTCTGTGAAGTAATTCACTAAGTAAAGGTGAATTTTTTCGCATACTAAATTTGGCATTGCTAATTATATATAGATACTGTATAAGTTTTGGGTCATTAACATGCACCGGGAGGTTGCGATGGATTGTCCAAAATGCGGGAAGCAGGCGAGTTGCAAAGACGGCCAAGTGAATG
>NZ_JBKKBJ010000199.1:0-12257 GCF_046714055.1 Methyloglobulus sp.
GCATTCCCGTCGGCACACGCCCCCGCCCCCCGCCAACACCGCGCGATACCGGCCTGCAATCGGCGGCCTACCCCGATTGCGTTTTATCATGGGCTAATCCCAGCCGTTGCGGAATAACTCTCGCGTGTGGTTGAAACAGTACGCCCCAAGCTCCCTGCCATCCACGATGGCTTGAAGCCCAAGGCCAACTGCGTTTGTACCAAACTACGCTCTTCTATACTTAATTGCTGGTATTTTTCCATGCAACATTTCCCTTCGAAAAATGTTGCACTTCAATTTTGAGCATTCCCTGTCTTAAACACCCGTCCCACCTACGGTTATGCCATCAATCTTGATCGTAGGCTGGCCGACACCGACAGGTACGCTTTGGCCGTCTTTACCGCAGGTGCCAACGCCGCTGTCCAGTTCGAGGTCGTTACCCACCATGGACACTTTGGTCAATACTTCAGGGCCGTTACCGATCAAGGTTGCGCCTTTAACCGGACGGGTTATTTTGCCGTTTTCGATAAGATAAGCTTCACTGGCTGAAAATACAAATTTGCCGGAGGTAATGTCCACTTGACCGCCGACAAAATTCTTGGCGTACAGGCCTTTTTTGACGGACTTGATAATGTCTTCGGGATTGTCCTGTCCCGGCAGCATGTAGGTATTGGTCATGCGCGGCATGGGCAAGTGTGCATAGGATTCGCGGCGGCCATTGCCCGTTGGCTTAACGCCCATTAAGCGGGCATTGAGCTTGTCCTGCATATAGCCCTTAAGGATGCCGTTTTCGATCAATACGGTTTTTTCTGTGGGCGTACCTTCATCGTCAATGCTGAGAGAACCGCGCCGTCCTTGTAAGGTGCCATCATCCACAACGGTGCATAAATCGGAAGCGACGCGCTCACCGACGCGACCGCTAAATGCCGAGGTGCCTTTGCGGTTAAAATCACCTTCAAGCCCATGCCCGATGGCTTCGTGCAACAAAATGCCAGGCCAGCCCGGACCTAAAACTACGGTCATGTTCCCGGCTGGGGCTTCCCCTGCTTCAAGGTTAACCAGCGCTTGCCGGACGGCTTCACGGCCATAATCCAGCGCGGTATCTCCATCAATAAAATAGGTATAGTCGGTACGTCCGCCGCCGCCCATGCTGCCTTGTTCGCGTTTGCCGTTTTCTACTACGATGACAGAAACATTCATACGTACCAGAGGCCGCACATCGGCAACCAGCGAACCATCCTGACTGGCGACCAAGATGCTTTCATGGACACCCACCAAACTGACGATCACTTCTTCAATTCGGCTGTCCAGTTTGCGGGTTTCCGCATCCACCTTGCGTAATAGGTCTATTTTTTCTTGGTCAGCCAGCGATTTCAGAGGGTTAGCCATAACATAATAGTGCGGCCAACTGGCTGTTTTCGGCAAACCCACTTGCGCCTCCTGGCCTAGTCGGACGATCGCCTTTACATTATTTGCCGCTTCCAGCAGCACGGGCAGTTCAATGCGGTCGCTATAAGCAAAGCCAGTTTTTTCACCCGCCACCACCCTTACGCCTGCCCCTTGCTCAATATTGTGGCTACCTTCTTTTATGATACCGCCTTCCATAACCCAGGATTCTGAATGGCTGGCCTGAAAGTAAATATCGGCAGCATCGACAGGAACGTTGAGCAGCTGGTTCATGATTTTTTGAATATCACTATCCTGCATCCCGGTGGGCGTGAGAATCGTTTGTCGAGCAAGGCTTAGTAGTTCCATTAATAATCAATGAGTTTTGGGGAATGTTAAATGCATTTATTTGTATCAGCCCAGATCGACCCGCATTCGAACGAGGCAGTGAAAATATTATCCAAATCAGGATAAAAAATTATTTACCACAGAGGACACGAAGAAAATAATTTTATTCATTCAAACTATTGAAACCTTCGTGTTCTCGGCAAACGCTCCTGCATTGCCCTACCTCCTGCATCCTTGCAGTCGTCTGTGTTCTTCGTGGTTATTCTTTAGATTTATGCTAATAAACGACTTTCAAAGTCCCGAACACTTATTCGTCTTTTACGTTATCGTGCAGGGTGTCATACAGCAATTCCAATAGTTTTGATGATTTATTTTCAGAATAATCGGCAAAGCCATCTTTAAGGCTTCCCGAGTCACCTTGCTCGTCCTTGCTTGCCAAACTTGCAGTCACCCTGGTTTCTTCGCCTTGAGATTCAACTTTCAAGAGATAAGTCGATTTGTTCTGCACATCGTCGAATAGTGAGGTGGCGCTACTTAAAAAGCTACCGCCATTATAGGCGACATAATAAAAGCCTTTACTGCGGTCTTGGTCAGTCACTTTAAGGTCATTGTGTTGAATCGCACGGCTCAATAGACTCCAGGTTTCATCAAAGCTTCGTTTGATTTTTAGTTCCGGTGGTGAACCTTCGACTATGTAAACATCAGGGCCGAGACCCTTTCCATGCCGTCTTTTTGGGGGTTCAATCTCGTTAGTTGCCATCTGTTCAGCCGCTTGCTTGTCGATGGGCAGTTCAGGGGGGCGTTCAAGGTTGGCGTTATCCTGATAACGGGAATTACCCGTAGTGGCGCACGCAACCAACATCAAGGAAATCAGCAGAATGGTTACGATCCGCATATTAATCACAGTTAAAGCGCCGGTGATTGAGAACAGGAAAAGCGCTGCGCACTTTAGCTAGCTTTTCAAGGTCGATATCCGCAGCGACAAACCCAGCGCCGGTCTTATAGCAATCCAGCACGACACCCCAAGGATCAACAATCATACTATGCCCGTAAGTTTTGCGGCCATTGAGGTGAAAACCGCCCTGGTTAGGCGCTATCACGTAACATAAGTTTTCTATGGCGCGCGCACGGAGCAGCACTTCCCAATGCGCAGATCCCGTCTTGGCGGTAAATGCGGATGGAATCACCAGGATTTCCATACCTTGCGCCACCATTTTACGGAAATACTCAGGGAAGCGCAGGTCGTAACAGACCGCGATTCCCAGCTTGCCAAACGGTGAATCCAGCACTAGTAAATGGTCGCCCCGCTCTATGCTGTCGGACTCCCGGTAGACTTCATCGGTACCCGGCACATTGACATCAAAGAGATGTTGTTTGTCGTAGCGGGCTACCTGTTCGCCCTGGCCGTTATAAATGACACAAGCCGCACGTACTTTATTAGCATTATCCCCCGCAATAGGGATCGTCCCGCCAATAAGCCACACCCCATATTTTTTTGCGGTAGTTGACAGAAATTTTTGGATAGGGCCCGAGCCATCGACTTCCTTTATCTTGACCTTATCTATTTCCCGGTCGCCCATCATGGCAAAGTTTTCCGGTAACGCGACCAATTTTGCGCCGATCTTAACCGCTTCAACAATCAGCTTTTCGGCTTCTAGTATGTTGGAACTGACATTAGGCCCTGATGCCATTTGTATGGCTGCACACTTGATCATTTTGCCTACCCTTAAATCTTGCTATTGTTTTTCTGCCCCTGCCCACGGAAAATCGGCAATACTGTTCCAGGTTTTTTGAAATATGCCATCATTTTCATGCAAAGAACTGATTTTTGCATCGTCCCAGCTACCTTTCACCAAATATTGCGTTCCGAAGAAAAAACCTTCCTGGTCTTTTCCCGTTAAAGTCTTACCGACCATAGCGGCTACCCTGCCAACAATTGTACCAGCAATGGGAAGGGCGTCTAAACTTTTGGGCACAACCTTGATGACATGATCGACTGTTTGCTTAACCAGATCGGTATCGCCAGTAATAGTGATCTTCGCGGGAACGGCATCAATCACCAGATTATCGGTTGTCGCCTTACCATTCAATAAGTCAAAATGTCCCTTGATGCTATTGAATGTCAAGCCTTCCTCATAAATATCACTGAAATCGAATTGTAGCCGTTTGAACCACTGTGCTACTGCCAGGATTCCCAAAAGTCGGCCAAATCCTGGTTCGATACTTAGTATACGTCCGCTATTCAAATTGACATCTAAATTCCCCCGCAAATCGGGTAACGACATTTGCCACGGCGCAGCATTCCAATTGAGCTTAAAATCAATCACGCCACTGGTACCGGTTAAATCTTTGGTAATATTGAGCTTATCCAAAAATTGGTCGGCCTTTTTCATATCAAGCTTACCGTAAAGATGGGTCGTCGAAGTTACGCCATTGTCTTTCCAGTCACCCGCCAACGCCAGTTTTTCGTCGGCCCCATCCAAGTCTAAGCGTTTTATAATCATTCCCTGTGGCGCACGTTCTGTTTCCAAAACCAATTGCCCCAGATTTTCAGACTGCCACAAAGTTTTTTTGCTATGGATATTAAGCAGCGGTTTGAATTCAAAATTAGACGAAGTATCCTGAAACTTTAGCTGCTTCAAGGCCGACATATTCAGCATTTCCATATCCAGGATAACAGGATCGGCACCTTGTGCTTCAACGGGAAGTTGAAACTTTCCTTTCGCGACCGTACTGTCTATTTCACCAGACCAATGACTGGGACTTCGTTTTAAAGCCAGATCAAACAAACCTAACCGCGTTTTTTTCCACAACGCGGACTTGCTATGTATTTTTATTTCGCTGATATCGAACCCAGACCCACTTGTCAGACCTTGGGCAAACGCTAAACCCAACCAATCCTGTAATGGCACAATCTCCCGGTTAATCTCCAATTTTATTCCCGGAGCCTGAGACAGCGCCACTTCGCCAATGCCAATTAAAACATGTCCGGAATTAATTTTTCGCTCTTTGGTATTAAGGCTGGCGGCTACTTTCAACTCATTGTTGTAATCCAATTCTATGGGCAGCGCCAGTTCGTCACTTAAACTGAATGTCAGCGAGGAAGGTTTTTTCTGGTCTTTGGTTTTAGTTAATGGGCTGGGGAGATGCAATGCCACTCCTTCCAAAGTCGATTTAATGCTCAACTGGAGTGGATTATTGTCTATATTAGCGCCGGGTTTTATTTGCAATTGAAGTTGATAAGCGCCCTCGCCTTCCGCAAGTTGCGATCCAGACCAATCAAACAGCTTTTCTATAACGCTGACCGTTGCCTTGCCGTCAACATTTATCAAGGTCTGGTGATCGGCCTGGGCAATATTCACTTGTATAGGATGCCCAAGTGCGTATGCTTGAATGGCGTCGCCATAAATACCCTGTTTATTGAATTTCAAGTCGCCATTTATTTTGTTTACTTTCATATTCAACCGGTTGACGGTTAGCTGTGCATTTTTCAACTGGGCATTGCCATCGACTTTAATTTCATGGCCTGCCCGTAAAGGGATCGTCAAATCAAGCGTGGCCTTGGTTCTCCCTTGTATGGTCGTATGAGTTATCAACGGGGTCACACGACTTGCCAGGGGCGATTGTTGAAGGACATTCAGGGCCTGACTTATTTCGCCTTGCCCTTCACCTTTGATGGTCAGTTGCTCGTCGACACCCAAACCGGAAATCAACATTTCAGCTTTGCTGATATCGACTTTACCAATCAGGCCATGGTTAAACGAACCCAGTATGTTATTTTGCTTAAATACCAACTCGCCATTGATGCCCGAAATGTGCTGCCATTCGGGATGATAGTTCAGCTCTACCTTATCAAGGTCTAGCTTGGCTTCAAACACGCCAGTGCCATCGGTGAATGGAAAGTCATTCGGCCTACCATAGAACAATAGATCGCCTTTTGTAACTTTACCGCCGACAAAAGCATTACTCAACCAAACCTTTAGCTCCTCATCCATGATTTGCGTTGGCAAATAAGCTGCGATCTGCCCCAGGTCATCGCCCTTAAATGCTGTTTGCAGGTCGATAAAAGGTTTTTCTTCAGTTTTAGGGATACGGACGAACAAACGGCTTTCACTTTGGAATGCAGCACAATCCAGCCCAACAGATTGGCTAGCTAAGTCCCATTGGTCTTCGGTTTGGCGCCAAGCCAAGATGCCTTTAACCTGATTGAACAGTAATGGCTTGTTGAATAAACGGGGGTCTTTAAAGCGTACATCCTGGCTGTCCAGCCCGACAACTCCCAGCTTGTCGCTACCCTTCACCTGACCGCTGATATTTTCCATTCCTGGCATGGAAAGCAATGGCTTAATGCTGATCGAGTCGAACCACCCGGCAACGGCAAAACTTTTCGTATTCGGCTCAGCATACAAAGAAAAGCCCCTTAAAATGCCGCTTACTTGGGATAGCCCCAAAACCTGTGATTGTTCATCGGTCAGTGGCGCAAAAAACTGTAATAGCTTCGATGCTTCCGCCAAATCAAGTTGTTTGGCATACATTTTAAATTTCTGAAACCCAGTGTCCGTGGCCTGTTCTCCAGCCATACTGACAACAGCATCCGGCCATTTTTTGCTGGGATTTTTGCTGGCTTCTGAAGATTCCAGTAAGAAACGGCTGACAGCCACAAACCACTGGCTATCCTTTAGCTGCCAGTTAAACTGGGTATCCAAACTGTTAACGGAGAAGCTGCCTTTCCCTTTCCGCGAAAAAACGGCTTGCCGTAATTGCGTATCGGCCTTAACTGAAACCAGTTTTGCCTGTTGCCATTGACTCCAGAGTTTAACATCGGCGGAACCGGTCGTCATAGAAATGCCAAAAGGCAGATAAGTGGAGACAAGCTCAGGAAGCTTGACATTATTGCCTTCAAAAAACAGTGTGCCCTTAATCTCCGAAGGCTCATCCGCCGCAGCCTCGAAATCTAAAACCATTTTTAAGCCGTCACCATATCTTTCCGGTAACTTTGTCAACATATTGATGCGATGGTGTTCGCCATCATTCATGATCGCCAGATTGACTGCCTCCAGCACTAAGGGCATCCCTCCTTTCTGCTTATCCTGCCAAGTAATTTGGCTTTGCAGGACTTCGTATTTACGTCCTTGTAATAACCATAGCGGACGGTCGTTGCCTGCCCTTAAGCCTTCAACCGCGAACTGCCCATCCTGTTTGCGATAGACCGAAAGCCTTGCTCCTACCAAGGTGATCCAGGAGGATGACAACACATCCTGGTTAATCAAGAATTCACCCAGGTTGATGCCTAAGCGAATTTCTTTAAGATGAATGGCAGGCTTTTCTGTGGTTAAGATAGACGCGATATTGATGTCCTTGAGCACCAGTTCGGGACTAATCCCGCGCATACTGGCACCCAAGCTACCCAGTTTTACCGGCGTTCCCACCAACACGCTGATACGGGTTTCTAAATTGATTTTATAGCTTTCAACGCCTTTTAGCACCAGCCGTACACCGCTGAGGGTGATTGCCGCCATTACCAAAGACCAGAAAATCAGATGCCGGGTTGCCCGTGTGACATGATGAATCATAATGGGCTAATTATAGACAATGTAGTCTTCAGGCAGTGAGGCAAAACTAAAGCAGCACCACATCATACTGTTCTTGATTGTATTCTGCTTCCGCCCTGAACTTGATCTGGACACCCAAAAATGTCTCCAATTCAGCCAGCATATCGGCCTCCTCATCGAGCAACATCTCCACGACGCTATTTGATGCCAAAACCAGTAACTTCTGCACTTTATATTGCCTAACCTCACGAATAATCTCACGGAATATTTCCAGGCACATCGACTCCGAGGTTTTTAGTACGCCCCGACCACCGCAGGCGCTGCACGGTTCGCAAAGAATATGCTCAAGGCTTTCCCGTGTCCTTTTACGGGTCATTTCGACCAGGCCCAGTGTTGATACCTCGGTAATTTTAGTCTTAGCCCGGTCTTTTTCCAGGCATCGCTCCAAGGCCTGTAGCACCTGTTTTTTATGGTCGTCACTTTGCATATCAATAAAATCAATAATGATAATGCCGCCCAGATTTCTCAATCTGAGTTGCCGTGAAATCGTTTGGGCCGCCTCTAGGTTAGTCTTAAAGATTGTCTCCTCCAGATTTTTGCCACCCACATAGCCGCCAGTATTGACATCAACCGTCGTCATCGACTCAGTCTGGTCAAATACCAAGTGCCCGCCCGATTTCAGGCTGACCTTGCGCTCCAAGGCTTTTTGGATTTCATCTTCCACGCTGTAAATATCGAATAAGGGGGAGTCTCCGGTATAGTGTTCAACAACCGACACTATTTCTGGGACAAATATCCCTGCAAACTCAACCAGCCGGTGATAAGTCTCCCTGGAATCTATCCTGACCCGTTCGATGCCCTCCTTGTACAAGTCCCTTAAAGTCCTTATGCTCAGCGGTAAATCCTTATGGATAAATTCCTTGGCTTTTGCCCCTGCAATCTTGGCGGATATGGATTCCCAAAGCTTTAACAAAAACGTCATGTCGGCGATCAATATCGGCTCTTCGACACATTCTGCCGCCGTCCTGGCAATGAAACCGCCGCATTTATGTTGCTTCCTGAACGCATCATGACAGGCTTTTAAACGTGTGCGTTCCTCTTCACATTCAATCCGCTGCGAAACGCCGGAATTGCTGGAATATGGCATATAAACCTGAAACCGGGAAGGAATTGAAATTTCCGTGGTGATTCTTGCCCCTTTAGTGCCCAAAGGATCTTTGACGACCTGGACGACAATATGCTGTCCCTCATGCAAATAAGATTCGATATTTTCCGAGCCTTTTTTTTCCAAATCCCTGGCGCACAAATCGGAAAGGTGCAGGAATGCCGCCCTGTCCAGGCCAATATCGACAAATGCAGCCTGCATACCGGGCAACACCCGGCACACTTCGCCTTTATAAATATTGCCTACCATTCCCCGACTACGGCTGCGTTCTATGATAAGTTCCTGCAATACGCCGTTTTCAATCACAGCCACGCGAGTTTCCGGCGGCGTGACGTTAATCAAAATTTCTTCACTCATAACAACAAATCGATTCCTTGTTTTGCCAAAAGTCCTGCGATTTCAAATAATGGCAAACCCACCACCCCGGAAAAGCTGCCGTTGATCGACTCGACAAATAAGCCGCCTAACCCCTGTATTGCGTAACACCCAGCCTTATCCACAGGTTCCCCTGTGTGCCAATAAGTTTCCATTTCGTAGGTCGCGAGTTTTCTGAAGGTAACCTCGGTGATACTTACCGCTTGCCAGTGTTGCTTTCCCCGCAATGAAATAGCCGTATAGACTTGGTGTGTCCTTCCAGATAAATGGGCAAGCATCGTTAACCCATCCTCCCGGTTTTTTGGCTTGCCCATAATCCAATCGTCTATGACAACAGCCGTATCAGCCGCCAGAACTGGCAAACGTGTCGTCAGTGTAGCCGCACATAAGGCCGATTTTTCAGCAGCCAGCCTTTGCACATAAGCCAATGGTTTTTCATCTGGGTACTGTGTCTCGTCAACATCAACAGGATAAGTGATAGCTATTACCTTAATTTGAGCGAGCAATTCTTTACGCCGGGGCGAGGCAGAAGCCAGGATGATTTGAGCGGGCATTAGCGATGGTAAGGGTGATTATGAAGAATACTCCAGGCACGGTAAAGTTGTTCGGCGACAATTATACGCACCAAAGGGTGCGGAAAAGTCAGCGGAGACAGGCTCCAGAACTCCCCTGCCCTGGACTTGACCGAATCGGCCAAGCCATCCGGCCCGCCGATCAATAAGGCGATATGTCTGCCGCTTTCCAGCCAATGGTTTAATGCTAGCGCCAGTTCCGGCGTTGTCCACGGTTTACCCGACAACTCCAAAGCCACGATATGCGCTCCAACCGGGATTGCCGTATTTATTCGTCCCCCTTCCTCTTTTATTATTCTTGCCACATCGCAGTTTTTGCCCCGTAGCCCAGGTGGAATTTCCTTGAGCAACAGTTCGCATTCACGTGGCAGACGTTTGGCATAATCATCATAACCCGTCTTTACCCAACTTGGCATGCGGTTACCTACAGAAATCAGATGTATTTGCATAGCAGGCAGAATACAGCCAACAACCTTGGGATGCAATCTGGGGGCAACACAAAAAGTAGAAATAGGGCAGGCAAGGCGGATTAGACGCGCAAATATCCGATCTATCCGTTTTGATTGTGCTATAGGCGCGGCGTAATCCGCCGAACTGTAAAGTTGCAGCTTATTCAGTACCTGCCATACCAGCCCTAGGTTCTAACCACTCCTGTAAAAAATCCAGGAATCCCCTGACTTTTGCTGACAAATACTTTCTGTGGGGATAAACGGCATGGATGTCCGATGGCGGCAAAGGATAATCTTCCAGCACCACTTTAAGCATCCCTTTTTCAATGTCGCTACCCACAATATAGATAGGCAACATCACCAGTCCCAAACCATTGAGCGCGGCTATGCGAATCGAGTGGGCGGCATTGGCCTGTATCCGTCCAGAGACAGTAATTAATTTTAATCCCGATGCCGTCTTGAACTGCCATATATGCCGAGGCGTAATAGCCCAATTAACCAGACAGCTATGGTCAGCCAAATCCTCCGGCGTTTTTGGAACCCCGCATTTCGCTAAATAGTCCGGAGAACCACACACGACCAAGGGCGAAGTCGCCAATCTTCTTGCCACCATGCTGGTATCATCCAGGACGCCCAAAAATATGGCGATATCTATGCCCTCATCAATCAAATCCCCTGGATTACTCTGCAAAACGATATCAATCTTGAGATCAGCATGAATTTTTAAGAACTCAACCACTGCCCGCGTAATATGGGTCGCGCCGATTACGGGTGGGGCGCTTATTTTCAAAACGCCCCGTGATTCTGTTTGTAAATGGGTGACTGCCGCCTCCATTTCTTCAATATCGAGCAGAACTTGCTGACAGCGTTCAAGATAAGACGCGCCTACGTCTGTCAAATTCAGGCTGCGTGTCGTCCTGTTAAACAATCTTGAGCCTAGGGATCCTTCAAGCTGCATAATGTGCTTGGTAGCCATCGCCCTAGAAATCCCCAGCTCGCGTGCGCCGCCAGCAAAACTGCCCGCTTTCGCCACGCGCACAAAAACAGTCATGCCAGTTAGTTTGTCCACTATAAAATCCTATACGATTAATATTTGCTACATAGTGCCATTTGTACAACTGGATTTATACAATAAGGCCGATTATTTTAGTGCTGTAGGTTGGGCAGAGCGGTAGCGAAGCCCAACATTCAAGGCTTCGTTTATGTTGGGCTTCATTGCATTCAGCCCAACGGATGCTGCGCTCACGCCGAACTCGTTCATAACCCAACATAATCCATTGCGGTTCGGGTCTTACAGTTTGAGCAATTGATGGCCTTCAAATACTGTCAATACCAGTATGCCGTCGTCACGAACGCGATAGACGATACGATAGTTGCCCAGAAATACTTCGCGTATGTCATTTTGATTAAATTCGGGTACGATGCGACCAGCCAGTGCTGTATCAGCGGCACTTCTGGCACGTTGCCTAAGTTTTGCGACCCATTTTTTGCCGTTTGTGGGTTGTCCTGGGCAATATATCCCTGAATGGCGATAAGGTCGTTAACCGAACGTTCGCTCCAGCGCAGCTTCATATCGTTGGCAAATCGCGCTCCAGAATTGTATCCAATTCTTCCTCATCGATAACCCGACCGGCCTGTTCGTCATTTAGGCCTTGTTGTACGGCAGAGATGAATCTGGACTGTGCATTGAGCCGATCAAACTCATTAGGCGACAACACCACGGCAGCCGGTTTGCCGTTTTGGGTAATGACAATTGCGCGATTGTTACTGTTGAGACTTTTTAATAGCCGGGAGGCATGGGTCTTGAATTGCCCCAATGGCAATATATCTTCGGAAATTTGTATATTAGACATGGTTATTGCTCGTAGTTGCCCTGAATTTAGGTCTGAATATAGGCTTTTTATTTGCCATAGGCAAACCTTTTTAATAACAGCGAGTAACCTGGATGGAGCTTGTGCGGAATCTGGGAATTCGTAACCCCGCCGTATTACGTTGCACTTCATACGGGCTACTTGCTGAAAATAGGTAAAGCACTGGAACAGTGTCAATGTAGAAACAACAAGGCCGGAACTACAACAAACCGTGTAGAAGTTAAGGTTATTCTTGTTACCTGAGAAAAAAAGAGTATAAGATAAACCAGATAATCACTTGTAAGGCAAATCAATCGAGTCTGACCCCATCTATTTGACCCCATCTATTTTGAGCACGCACGATGCACGATGGATCGATGGATGGATTGGATGGGATGGGGTAATGGCTTCGTCTGTCCCTACTGTCCCTACTGCGGGACGACTGGCGAACCCTATCGCCACTCCACCCGCCCTGGTGTCCTTTGTTGCAGGGGATGCCGACGCGAAACTCGCCTCACGGTCGGTACGGTCATGGAGCGCACGCACACGCCGCTCCCGGCCTGGTTCTGGGCAGCCTATCT
>NZ_JBKKBJ010000200.1:0-13604 GCF_046714055.1 Methyloglobulus sp.
GCCTCGGGTTCTATCTTGGCCGTTGCAGCCTACGTCGGTAACAGCAGGGGCAAGCTCTATCGGTTCAATCAGAGAACTAATATGTTCAGTGTGTTGACCGACTTTAGCGACGGTCCGTTCGAAACACAGGGATATTCCCCGGTAGATATTGCTTTGGAAGCCTCCGGCAAAATTTTGGTCACCGACGGGGATGCCAGCCGTTCATCATTCAATGAGAACGGCTCGGTGTGGCGTATCGATCCAAAGAGTGGCGCACGCTCGGTGCTGAGCGATTTTGGGCTAGATCCTCAGGGCCTGAATCCCTTTTACATCGCAGTTGTTCCTGAGGCGTTTGTCAAGTTCCGAAAGTTTGTTCCGATACTCGACATTGACGTGCGGCGCGGCCATAATCATGATCGTTTCAACCTCGAAGCCGAAATTACTTTAGGTGGCGATAGTGACGGCATCCTGCCACCCAAAGAGGCTATGACGCTACGCGTAGGTTCCTATTCCGTAACCCTGCCCGCCGGTACATTCAAGGAAAAGAAACACGGTAGAAAGCAGTTTCGCTTTCATGGTAAGGTCAACGGCGTTGCGTTGCATGTAATCCTAGAGCGTGAAAATGCCAAAAACTATGAATTAATGGTGTTAGGCAGAGGCGCTGAACTCAGTAATATTGAGAATCCTGTACCCGTGACACTTACCATAGGTAACGATCAAGGAAACACCTCAGTGGAGGCGAGGATTATATGCCATAACTGGGACTGTAAATAGCACGGTAGGTTGGGGGAAGGTACGAACCCTCCAATGGCGGTTTAATTATATTGGGGGCCTTTCGTCACCCCGACCTACTACCCATAGCTAAGATATGCACCCCCCCGTATGCCGCGCCGAGCGCTGACGTTTTTATTGGGAATAAACCGTAAGACAGATTAAATGGGCGGATTTAGCCGCGCAAACATGCGGCCTATCCGTTTTTGTTTGTACTCTGGGCGCGTCGTAATCCGCCAGCTGCGGTATTCACCGAAAAGGCGTAACCGACACGAGGAAATATACAAGAAGCCAGCGATCATCAAAATGCCAGCATGCTTAAATATTTATGATGTAAAGCCCAGTTTAGTGTGGCCGACCGGGAAATGATTTCCCACCAGAATTCCCACCAGCATCTGCAAAAATACCCAGTATATTTGTTTATGTGATTCATTTTAATGGGGTGAACGACGGGGCTCGAACCCGCGACAACAGGAATCACAATCCTGTACTCTACCAACTGAGCTACGCTCACCATAGGAAATAAAACGATAAGGGGTGGCACGCTTGGCAGGACTCGAACCTGCGACCCTCGGCTTAGAAGGCCGATGCTCTATCCAGCTGAGCTACAAGCGCAAAGCTGGTCGGGGTAGAGGGATTCGAACCCCCGACATCCTGCTCCCAAAGCAGGCGCGCTACCAGACTGCGCTATACCCCGACTATCCCTTTATACTGGCTTGTTGAGATTGCCAACTGCCCTTAAAGAGTAGCGTATGATAGCGGGGGGCAGGGTAACCGTCAATTGTTTTTTCTTGTGGAGAGGATTAAAGCCTTGCTTTAACAGTCTGATAAATACCATCCACAACCTTATCAATGTCTTTTGTTGCCTGCTCCAGTTCCGCTAATTTGGCTTCTGCATAAACCTTATCTTTAAGGCTCCCTGCATTGATGTAGACATTTAATGCCGAACTTTTTAGCCCGCCATAAGCTGCCATAACCGCAGCCCCAGCATCGCTGACTACACCAGGATTGCCTTTTTCTGCGGCTATTTTGCCCAACTCAATAGTCTTTAGACAGGCATAGGCACATTGCAGAGGCACATCGGTAGCGTCTTTTAATACTTCCTGAATAGCGTCGCTACGAAGGGCTTTTTCCTCGTCCGATTCTTTAGGTAAGGCGTACTTGGACATGAGCCGAGCAAACACGTCGATATCTGATTTGATAAGGTCGGTCAATTGGCTACGTAAGGCTTCGGCTTTATCCAAGACTTCCTGCATTTCTGTTTCGACTTCTACGAACTTGGGTTTGCCAATGGTAAGGCGGCACACCATGCTGACAAGCGCAGCCCCTTGTGCGCCCATCAGTGCAGCGGCGCTGCCACCACCAGGAGTAGCGGATTTGCTGCCGAGTTCGTCAAGAAAGGTTTGTATGGATTGGTCTTTGATTTCGGTCATTGGTAAAGTTTCTATGTGTGCGGATCAAGTTTAGAAATCCGATATTGCTTGGCAGTTGTCGGGTTACGCTAGGCTCGGCAACTGCTCAATGCGTTGCCCTACCTCCTGCATCCATGTGGTCGTAACCCGACCCACATTGGCTTAAACGGTTATTCACGCCGCCAACTGGTAGTGCCGTCGGGTTTGTCTTCCAGGATAATGCTTTGTTGCTTCAGTTCATCACGGATTTGATCGGCTAAATCCCAGTGTTTGAACTGTTTAAATGTCAGTCGCTTTTGTATTTCTTGTTCAATCCATGTATCTGGTGATCTGGTAAACGAGGCTGAGCTTGAGTCAGTGGCAATTGCACTTTCAACAACAGTTACAGCGTGAACCGCCTGTCCTTTTAAAAAAATATTAGGATCATTCTGCAATATCCCCAATAAGCCGCCTAATTTTATGAGATTGTGAGCTAACTGCCCTGCCCTTTGAATTTCATACTTTTGCTTTGCCTTATTAAGTTCCGTAACAAGATCAAACAAAACAGAAAGAGTGACTGGCGTATTAAAATCATCATCCATAGCCTGTTCAAAACGGCTTTTATAAGCTTCATCTACCGAGGCATCAATTACCTCAATATCACGCAAAGCAGTATACAATCGGGTAAGCCCAGCTATTGCCTCATTCAATTGCTCATCCGAATAATTAAGCGGACTGCGGTAATGACTGGAAAGGATAAAAAAACGTATTATTTCTCCCGCGCAATCTCCGTAACGCTTTCGATAACGTTTCAACACTTCACGCACAGTAAAAAAATTCCCCAACGACTTGGACATTTTTTCGTTGTCCACACGCACGAAGCCGTTGTGCATCCAGAGGTTGACGAATTTTTCGCCGGTCGCACCTTCGGATTGGGCAATTTCATTTTCATGATGCGGAAACTGCAAGTCCATGCCGCCACCATGAATATCGAAGTGGTTGCCCAGGCAACAGGTGGACATCGCCGAACATTCGATGTGCCAGCCGGGACGACCCCAACCCCAATGGGACTCCCAGGACGGTTCCCCTGCTTTTGCC
The DNA here is from genome assembly GCF_046714055.1 of Methyloglobulus sp. Classification (GTDB taxonomy): domain Bacteria; phylum Pseudomonadota; class Gammaproteobacteria; order Methylococcales; family Methylomonadaceae; genus Methyloglobulus. The sequence goes on from NZ_JBKKBJ010000200.1 coordinate 3,240, forward strand.
ATTTTCCAAAGCACGAAGTCCAAGGGGTCTTGCTTAGCGTGATCGACATCGACACGCTCACCTGCTTGCAAATCTGCAATGTTTTTGCCGGACAGCTTGCCATAAGACTTGAACTTGCTGACTGAGTAGAACACATCCCCGTTCGTCCCGATATAAGCCAAATCTTTTTCAATCAGGGCTTGTATCATTGCTTTGATTTCAGGAATCGACTCAGAAGCCTTTGGCTCTATATATTTCCAATTTTTATCGGGATCTCCCCGTTTCACGGATAGCGCATCTTCATCCTCGTGCATAGCAGTAATGAATTTCTGAGTTAGCTTACTCATTCGTTCATAAGGTGTATCTGATTTTTCACCAGACTCATTGGCGCGTTGGATTATTTTGTCGTCAATATCAGTAATGTTACGTACATAGGTCAGTTCGTAACCTTTATGGCACAAATACCTTGCTACGGTATCAAACACGACCATGACGCGGGCATGTCCGATGTGGCAGTAGTCGTATACGGTCATGCCACATACATACATGCCGACCTTGCCCGGTACACGCGGCTGGAATTCTTCTTTTTTGCGGGTCAGGGTGTTATAAATTTTCAAGATACATTCTCGGTGCCATCCGCTAATTCTAACGCTTAATGGCAATACAATTTATACAAAGCTGGGGAATCTACCAAGATTAGGGCTTCTCTTTCAAGCTAAAAACACATAAAATTCCGCGTTTAACATCAGCACAGGTTGTAGTTATGCGTACTCTGATACTATCTGCCCTGTTGTGCCTTAGCGCAACTTCATCATTTGCAACGGAAAATAAAATGCCTGAACCCTCATCTAAAATTAAATTGACGACCTCGCTCGGCCCGATAATTGTACAACTGAACACCGAGAAAGCGCCTGTTTCTTCCGCTAATTTTTTGAACTACGTGAATGAGGGCTTTTATAACGGCACTATTTTTCACCGCGTCATTAAGGATTTTATGGCGCAAGGCGGCGGTTTTGACACTGCCTTTAAACAAAAAGAGGTTCATGCCCCCATAAAAAATGAAGCCGACAATGGCCTGAAAAACAGTCGTGGCACTTTAGCGATGGCGAGGACAAATGACCCTAATTCTGCAACGGCGCAGTTCTTTATCAACTTAAAAGACAATGCTTTCCTCGACCATACCAGCCCAACTCCCAGCGGCTGGGGTTATGCCGTATTCGGTGTAGTGGTTGAGGGCATGGATGTGGTTGATGAGATGGCAAAACAGCCGATAGGCAACCGTGGAGGCCATCAAGATGTACCGAAAACCGACATTGTTATCGAGAAAGCGGAAGTAGTGAAATAAGGCAAAAGGCGCAAGGCCAAAGATTTTTGATTTTTTCGCCTTGCGCCTTTAGCCTTGTGCCTGTTGTTGTCATGAAAACCGAAATCCTGTTTATTTCTGATCTACACATTGCATGGGATAAACCGGAAATCACCAATCGTTTTCTGCATTTTCTGGACGGCAGGGCAACAGAGGCCAGCACCTTATATATTTTGGGTGACCTTTTTGATGCCTGGGTGGGCGATGATGACACTAGCTCACCTAACCCCAAAATCCGCGAATCTCTCAAACGGCTTACGGAATCAGGTGTTCAGGTTTATTTCCAGCAAGGCAACCGTGATTTTTTGCTGGGCAAACAGTTTTGCGATAATACTGGCATTGTCCTGTTGGATGATCCTTACATAATCGACCTTTTTGGTGTGCCGACATTGCTGATGCACGGCGATTTGTTATGCACCGATGACCTGCCCTATCAGGAATTCCGGAACAAATCGCGTTCCCCTGAATGGCAGCATAATGTTCTTTCCAAACCGCTGTTTGTGCGATTGTTGGTGGCCCGTTGGTATCGAATACGAAGTTACTTCCATAAACGCAAAAAAACTCAGGAGATTATGGATGTTAATCAAGATACCGTAACCCGTATGATGGCTGAACATAACTGCTTACGTTTGATTCACGGGCACACCCACCGCCCTAACATCCACAATTTTGAAAGCAACGGCAAACCTGCCCAACGTTTTGTCTTGACGGCATGGACTAAAGACAAAGGTGTAGCCCTGGTTTGGGACAGAAGGGGCTACCGGATAGAGTCCGTTTAGTCGGTTTGTCCTTATCAATTAACATCATGAAAACCTGTTGGGTACACGTATTACATTAAAAGTTGACTTTTACGGCAAAATAATTAAATCTACTCACTTGGCGTGAATTGTCCTGTATCCGAGGAGATAATAATGATCACCCCAAAAAACTAACTAAGTCTTAAAAAATCATAATCAGTATTTTGTCTAACTAAGCAAGATATCAGGAGAAATATAATATGAAGAAGCCTCTTATAAACTGGCTACTTGCATCGAGTGTGGCAGTATTGGTAGCCGCACCAGCAATATCGACAGCAAATAGCGCAGTTGAACAACTGACAAAAAATCCAAACAACTGGGCAATTTGGGGTGGCAACTACGCCGGTACTCGTTACAGCGAACTTTCAGACATCAACGTTGACAACGTAAAGAATCTGCAACCTGCATGGTCTTTCTCAACAGGTGTTTTACGTGGTCATGAAGGTGGCCCACTGGTTATTGATGATACTATTTACATCCATACACCTTTTCCTAATACCGTGTATGCAATAGACCAAAAAACGCAAGCCGTCATCTGGGAGTACACACCGACTCAAGATGCCGATGTCACGATTCCTGTGATGTGTTGCGATACCGTAAACCGTGGTTTGGGTTATGGCGACGGCAAAATCTTCCTGCAACAATCTGATACGGTGTTAACCGCATTGGATGCCAAAACCGGAAAACGGGTTTGGAGCGTACAAAATGGCGACCCTAAACTGGGCATGACCAACACGTCTTCGCCATTTGTCGTCAAAGAGAACGTCTTGACCGGCATTTCCGGCGGTGAATTTGGTGTGCGTGGTTTCATGGCCGCTTACGAGATGAGAACCGGCAAGCTGGTTTGGAAAGGTTACAGTACGGGGCCAGATGCGGAAATACTGATTAACCCCAGCAGCACCACAACCTGGGAAAACGGAAAAGTGACTCCTGTCGGCCCAGATTCAAGCCTAAAAACCTGGAAAGGCGACCAATGGAAAATCGGTGGCGGCACCACTTGGGGCTGGTATAGCTACGATCCAAAATTGAACCTGATTTATTATGGTTCAGGCAACCCATCGACGTGGAACCCTGTGCAACGTCCTGGTGACAACAAATGGTCTATGTCTTTGTGGGCGCGTGATGCGGACACGGGTGCGGTAAAATGGGTTTATCAAATGACTCCACACGATGAGTGGGATTTTGACGGTATCAACGAAGTGCCATTGGTGGATCAAGAAGTGAATGGCAAAATGCGCAAAACCATCGTGCATTTCGACCGTAACGGTTTTGGTTACACGTTAGACCGTGAAACTGGCGAATTGTTGGTAGCAGAAAAATTCGACAAATCCGTTAACTGGGCGACTCACGTAGACATGAAAACAGGCCGTCCGCAGGTCGTTGCTAAATACAGTACTGAGCAAAACGGCGAAGACGTAAACAGCAAAGGCGTATGCCCTGCTGCGTTAGGCTCTAAAAACCAACAGCCTGTGTCTTACTCTCCGCAAACTGGCTTGTTTTACATCTCTGGTAACCACCTGTGTATGGACTATGAACCATTCGAGGTTGACTACAAAGCTGGACAACCTTATGTGGGTGCTACATTAACCATGATGCCTGCTGGCGCAGATGTACTTACAGGACAGCCTGACGGCAGCACCAACCTCGGTCAGTTTACGGCGTATGACGCTAAGACTGGTAAAATTGCCTGGTCAAACAAAGAACAATTCTCGGTTTGGTCTGGTTCATTGGCTACATCAGGTGGCGTTGTGTTCTATGGAACTCTTGAAGGTTACCTGAAAGCAATCGATGCCAAGACTGGCAAAGAACTGTACAAATTCAAAACCCCATCAGGCATTATCGGTAACGTCAATACCTGGAAATACAATGGCAAACAATACGTTGGCGTACTGTCAGGTATTGGTGGCTGGGCAGGTATCGGTATCGCAGCCGGTCTTGACACCGGTAAATCCGATTCTGACACGGAAGGTTTGGGTGCTGTAGGCGCTTACAGAAGTTTAAGCTCTTACACCAAATTGGGCGGCACATTTACTGTGTTTGCACTGCCAAACTAATTAATCTTTCCTGATTAATTGTTGTATAGAAACCCTGGTCAGCGTGACCAGGGTTTTTTTATGTCCGCAAAACCGGCATCCTCTCAAATCATCGCCTAAGGAATAAGGAAAAACTTTACCAATTCAGCTAATTTTGAGAACATAGACCCTGAAAGAAGTGGGTTACTTGACAAGCCACACCTTATCAAACACCACTTATCAGCTATATGATAGTTGTCGTGTGCTATACAACGGTAACTACAAACAATCTTTAACACACGAGATATTACCATGACAAAATTTCCAATCGACCTTGGCAGCTATCAGCGCATTAGCCTTAATCCTGGCAGCACCACACTCACATCCGAACAAAAAGCCAGCCTGAAGCACAATATTCAGCTTTGTCGTGATGCTATTGTCTTTTTCACGGCCACCGGCGCTGCGAGAGGCGTAGGAGGACACACAGGCGGGCCTTACGATACCGTACCTGAGGTGATGATTATGGATGCACTTTTCAGGGGCAGCAGCGACAAGTTCGTGCCTGTGTTTTTTGATGAAGCCGGACACCGCGTTGCAACACAGTATCTGATGTCCACCTTGAATGGCGACCTCCCGGCTGAGCGCTTGATGCTTTACCGTGAAGCACACTCGCACCTTCCAGGACATCCGGAGTTAGGCTTAACACCCGGCGTGAAATTCAGTTCAGGACGGTTGGGGCACATGTGGCCTTATGTTAACGGTGTGGCGATGGCAAATCCTAGCAAGGTATTGTTTTGTTTGGGTTCCGATGGCGCCCAGCAGGAGGGCAACGATGCCGAAGCAGCACGTTTGGCAGTTGCCCAAAAGCTGAACGTCAAATTGATTATTGACGATAACGATGTCACGATTGCGGGACATCCTTCAAAATATCTGCCCGGTTGTTCAACCGCAAAAACCCTGGCTGGGCAAGGCGTACACGTTCTCGAAGGCGATGGTGAAGATCTTGATAGTTTGTATAAACATATCATCACCGCAATCAATACCCAAGGCCCGGTCGCTGTCATTAACCATCGCCCTATGTGTCCAGGCATTGTCGGTCTGGAAGGCTCTAACCACGGCCATGACGTTATTTCTGTCAAAATGGCGATTGAGTACCTTGAATCCCGTGGACATCATGCGGCGGCTGACATTATTAAGTACCAGAAAGGTGCTAAGCAAGATTACGTGTTTAAAGGTGCCAGCGAAACCTGGGATGCCAACCGTAACGTATTCGGCGATGCGGTTGTCGGTATCTTAGGCAAAATGAGCGCTTCTGAGCGGGTTGAAAAAGTCCGCGTCATCGATAGCGACCTGGAAGGCTCTTGCGGCTTAAAGAAAATCCACGATGCGTATCCTGAAGTATTTATTGCTTCCGGCATTATGGAACGCAGCAATTTCTCGGCGGCAGCCGGTTTCGGAATGGAAAAAGGCAAGCAAGGTATTTTTGGTACTTTTAGCGCCTTTTTGGAGATGTGTATTTCTGAAATTACGATGGCCCGTTTGAACAATTCGAATGTGCTCTGCCACTTTTCGCATTCAGGTATTGACGATATGGCCGATAATACCTGCCATTTTGGCTTGAACAATATGTTCGCCGATAACGGCTTAAGCGATGGCTATGCGACCAACCTTTACTTTCCTGCCGATCCTGAGCAAATGAAAGCCTGTTTGGAAACGATTTTCTTTGATCCGGGCTTACGCTTTGTATTCTCTACCCGCTCCAAAGTCCCAAGCATACTCAATGCCAATGGAGAAAAAATGTTTGGCGGCAACTATAAATTTGTTTCCGGCAAAGACGAAATCATCCGTGAAGGCACACAAGGCTACATCATCAGCTTTGGTGAGGGATTGTACCGTTCTTTAGATGCGGTTGAACGCCTGAAACAGGAAGGTATCGACGTGGGCCTGATTAACAAACCTACCTTGAACGTGATTGATGAAGCTATGTTGGCAAAGGTTGGAAAATCGCCCATGGTACTCGTCGTTGAATCATTTAACCGCAAAACTGGGTTAGGCAGCCGTTATGGTTCCTGGTTGCTGGAACGTGGCCATTCGCCAAAGTTTGCTCATTTAGGCACTCACAAAGAAGGCTGTGGCGGTCTTTGGGAACAATTTCCGCACCAAGGCATTGATCCTGTCGGTATTATGTCCAAAGTAAAGGAATTGCTGAAGAAATAATACTCTTCCTGACTCAAAACTAAGGGCACGTTCAACGTGTCCTTGTCTATAGTCCGACTAAGAATAAGCTAATCTAACGACGGATCAAACAAGGGTTCCGGTTTACCGGTGAAATAACCTTGGGCAAAGTCAACACCCAATTTCTCCAGCTTTTCCAACTGTTCGGCATTTTCTACATACTCGGCAATCGTCTTTCGACCATACAATTTGGCAGCAGACGTTATAAAATTAACCACCAGCTCAGAATACGGATCAACCAAAAAATTGTTAATAAACGACCCGTCGATCTTCATAAAATCGACATTAAACTTGGACAAGTTTGCCAGGTTACTCGAACCGATCCCAATATCATCCAGGGACAATTGGCAACCCAAACGATTTTTCAATAAATTCATAAAATGGATGGCTTGCTCAAAATCCCGATCCGCAACGGTTTCCGTAATTTCAAAGCAAACCTGTTCAGGATTGACCCCAAACTGCTTGAATTCTTTTGCCAAAATATCGATAAATGGACTGTAACGAATCGTGCTGCCCGAAATATTAAGCGAATACACGGTGTTTGGATGCTGTTGGGCAAAAAAACGGCAAAATTCTTGCACCACATAAAAATCAATTTCTCGACTGATATGAAATAATTCAGCCGTTTCCAAAAATCGGCTTTCCGAATCAATGTCCCCCTGCCCGTTTTTATAACGCAGTAGCACTTCATATTTTTGCCCTGTCATTACTTGCTGCTTAATGATCGGCACGATAGGTTGGGCAAAAAGGACAAACGAACGGTTTTTCAAACCCTCCGTTATTGTCGGCAGCAACCTTAGTGAGTCGTAATAATCATGCAAAATGGGATCATCATGTTCGATGAGCTTTACCAGGCTATTGCCTGTACGCCTTGCCTGAAATAACGCCTCATCAATTGCGGCCAGTATTCTTTCAGGTGTCTTATATTCCGGCGCTAAAGGCGTTACACCAATAATTAATTTTGGATAATAGCTAACATCGTCTATGTCTATGGTTTGCCTATCCAGTAACTGCGCCAAGTCTTCAGCAATCTCAAGGCTTTCCTTGGCCGGGAGTTTCAGGATAACAGCGAACCGGTTCCAACCTAATTTGCCCATGCTAGCATTCGGCAAATTTTTAATCCTGTTGTAGATAATATGCTGAATGGCACTTATAAGCCTTTCTTCCGCGCCAATACCTTGCAACAAACTGGCAACTTGGGGCGCGTGATTGATCTCAGCATAAATTAGGGTGTGATGTGAATCATTGCCTGAGGAAATGTGTCCAATGGCTTGAATGAATGAAGGTCTGGTTAACAAATCCATTTTTTTCTTGAGTTATCTTGCCACTAAAGAATCAAATTTAGAAGCAAACCTGACTCTGAGATTATTACAACTAAAAGGAAAGTACAATTAAGTATAATTACGTATGTGCCGATTTTAAAGGACAGCTTAATTGCTTCATGATATCAACATACGCTAAAACGAATAACGATTGCACGGGTATATCAAATACCTGTAAAACATAACATCCATACCAAAACGGGTGAATGTTAACACGTCCAGAGGCTTATATGAAACCATCAAAAACTCAGTTGATAGCAATAATCGCCGTATTGGTTGTGATCTTTTTTTATTTCGATTTGCAGGACTACCTAACCTTGGCTAAGCTGCAATCCCAGCAAGAAGCTATTCTTTCTTACCGTGCCGCGCATCCCTTTATGACGGTGGTTGCCTATGGGTTCATTTACATCGCTGTAACCGGGTTATCGTTACCCGGCGCTGCTATTCTCACGCTGGCTGGAGGCGCCCTGTTCGGCCTGCTTTGGGGGACGGTAATTGTTTCCTTCGCCTCCAGCATTGGTGCAACATTGGCTTTTCTCGCCGCCCGGTTTTTATTTCGTGACAGTGTTGAACGTCAGTTTGCTGATCGACTCAAAACGGTTAACGATGGCATTGCCAAAGACGGCGGTTATTATCTGTTCACCCTGCGATTAGTGCCGTTGTTTCCGTTTTTCATTATCAATCTGGTGATGGGCTTAACCACCATGAAAACGGCTACCTTCTATTGGATCAGCCAGATTGGTATGCTCGCCGGTACGCTTGTTTATGTCAACGCGGGTACCCAGCTCGCTAGCATTAAATCCTTGTCCGACATAACCTCACCTCTCTTGATTGGTTCGTTTGTATTACTGGGTATCTTCCCGCTTATCGCTAAAAAATATGTCGAACATCGCGCACATGACAAAAACCAACATAACCCATAAATGGACTAAACCCAAGAAATTTGACAATAATATTATTGTAATCGGAGGTGGTTCCGCAGGTTTAGTCACCGCTTACCTAGCCGCTGCGGTCAAAGCTAAAGTCACGCTGATAGAAAAACACCAGATGGGCGGCGATTGCCTCAATACAGGCTGTGTACCTTCGAAAGCCCTCATAAGCACCACCCGCTTGCTTGCCAATGCCACTCGCGCAAAGGAGTTTGGCATTGCCAAAATGACGGCAGACTACAAGTTTTCGGATGTTATGGAGCGTGTGCAGAGTGTGATTAAGTCCATAGCGCCCCATGATTCTGTCGAACGCTACCAAAACCTGGGGGTTAACGTCATTGAAGGTCACGCCCGAATAATCTCACCCTGGGAGGTTGAAGTCACCACAAAGCCGGGAACACAGACCCTGACAACCTTAGCTATCGTTATCGCTGCGGGCGCACGTCCCCTGGTACCATCCATACCCGGCATTGAAAACATCGACTATTTAACCTCTGATTCCGTCTGGAATCTGCGTGTACAACCCAAGCATTTGATCGTACTGGGTGGCGGGCCTATCGGTTGTGAACTGGCGCAATGTTTCGCCCGTTTAGGCAGCAACGTCACCCTGATAGAAATGGCACCACGGCTGTTAATACGGGAAGACGAAGACGCTTCCGATCTGGTATTAGGGCAGTTCATGGAAGAAGGCATAGATGTCCGTCTTGGTCATACCGCAAAACAATTCGTAGTAGAAAACAATGAGAAAATCCTGTTGGTGGAGCATGAAGGCAAGACGGTACGCATTCCATTCGATGCCATATTATTGGCTCTCGGGCGTACGCCGAATACGTCTGGTTATGGCCTCGAAGACATAGGCGTGGAATTGTCGCCTAAACTTACCATCCAGATAGACGGCTTTCAGGCGACCAATTATCCCAATATTTTCGCCTGTGGCGATGTATCGGGCCCCTACCAATTTACCCATACGGCTGCACATCAGGCCTGGTACCCCGCCGTTAATGCCCTGTTCGGGAATATCAAAAAATTCCGTACCGATTATTCAATCATTCCCTGGGCAACCTTTACCGAACCCGAAGTTGCAAGGGTTGGCCTTAACGAGCAAGAAGCCTACGAACAAGGAATTAAATATGAAGTCAGCAAATATGATATTGCCGATTTGGACAGGGCAATTGCTGACGGCAATGCCCACGGTTTCGTTAAAGTGCTGACAAAACCAGGTACGGATAAAATCCTCGGAGTCACTATCGCGGGTGACCATGCCGGCGACTTGATTGCGGAGTTTGTGCTGGCCATGAAGCATGGCATAGGCATGAACAAAATCCTGGGGACCATACACATTTACCCAACGCTTGCCGAAGCCAACAAATACGTCGCCGGAGTCTGGAAGAAAAACCATCAGCCGGAAAAATTGCTCAAATGGGTTCAGACGTATCATACTTGGCGACGGAGTTAGAGCGGTTAATAATGTTAAATACGAATAATCGGGGGATTCTTAGTTTTCTATTCTATTCAAGTGTCTTGCCAAAAAAATTAGCACAGGGTATGATCGCCTTAAAATAGATTGGACAATGGCGTTGAAATACCTATCCATCACGCTGGATGCGGCATTGGAATTTTCCAAAATCGCATCGGGCAGGGCAAATGAAAAAGGAGCCGCGCGATGATCAGCCTGTCCGACATCCTGGATGCAGGAATCCTGATCGTTGATGACCTGGAAGCCAATGT